>JBFMFA010000236.1:0-5625 GCA_040753195.1 Gemmatimonadota bacterium
GGGCTTTGACGTGCCGGCTTGGATTGCCTACCAGGACGGCAATGGCGCGTGGACACGGGTGATCGGCACCGGCAACGTCTATCGCTTCAGCATCACAGCGGCCACCGGTGGTTTTGCCTACGTCATCCCCGGCCCGACGACGAATACCTCGCAGGTCAACGTGCAGTACATGTCGCGCAACGAAATGAGTACAGTGCCGTTCGTCTACTGTAGCGGCAGCGGCCCGGCGTTGAAGATCGTGAACGGGTCAGTCTCGGGCATCAGCGGCGGCGACGCCGTGAACATCTCGTTAGGTGGCGGCATCAGCTTCGCCAGCCCGAGCATTCCGACGTTCAGTATCGCGGCTGTCCAGAATGGCACGCACGACCTCATCGCGTGGCGGCACGACCTGCTCGCGGACATCACCGGCGCAGGGAACCCCGATCGCGGCTTCGTGCGACGCGATCAGAACCTCGCAAACAATAGCTCGGTCGGTACGCTCGACATGAACGGCGCCGAATCATTCGGCCCCGCGTCGGCGACGTTTACCGTGAACGGACTCGCGGCGGGTGACGAACTGTCCCACACCATGCGCTACAACACAGGGAGCGCGTGCATCGGCGCGGGGCTGTACAGCTCCGTGCGCATGACTGGCAACACGTTCGTTGGCTACGGATTCCCGGCGACGCTCCAGCGCCCCACGGATTTCCACCAGGTCATCTTCACGGCCACCACTCGGCAGAGTGGAATCCTCTTCCCAACCGGTCAGCGCACGCTCATTGAGACGTTCCAAACGATGGGAGCGCGAAACCTAACGCTGGGTGCAGTGCTCGCCGCGCCGACGATCAGCACCCTTCCTGCAAGCTACAAACGACTGCAGGCAGTCTTCACGCTCGCCGCTGAATACAACTCTGGCGCGACCCTCGCCTACACGGCGGGCAGCAAAGTCGTGACGATCAGCGCGACGCCGGCCTGGTTAGGCGGAAGCGCTGTAACGCTGTCGTTGCCGAACTTCAGCGGCCTCCCGGGATGGAACGACGCGTGGCCCCCTGCATCGAGTGCCACTGGTCAATGGACTGCGTCGGTCGCCGGGACGACTCTCAGCGGGCCCTCTCTCTGCACCAACAACGCTCGGCTGGTCACCGCCATGCGCGCAGGCAGCTACTGACGCCTGACGAGGCGGTGGTGGCGTTGCTCCAGTCGGACGGAGCAGCGCCACAGGCCGCGCAGCCGGTGAATGGCTGACGCTGCTGTGGCGGTAAACGAAGCGGTGCGGGCCGATTCCCGAACACAATCGAAGGCTGGCGCGTAGCGTCACAGCCCGGATTCTCAGCCTTGCACGCCCTGCCCGACCGGGCCCACTATATAGTTGGCGTTTCTCAGCTTTAGCCCATCTTGGGAGGGCCCGGAGTGAAGCCATTTGTCGCCGCGTTGACACTTGGAGTTTTCGCGGTCGCCGCCGGGAGTGCTGTTCATCGAGCCGCGTCACGGGCCGAGGCGCGAACAAACGCCGACGGCCACGTTGTGCCAGCGCCGCCGCCACTACGTGCAAACGCTCCAGCTGCCAGCTCGCTCGCGAGTCGCCCCCATGCGTCGAGCGCGACGATCTCGAATGACGCGTTAACTGCCGTCATCAAGAAATCGTGCGCCGAAGGGTGTCATAGCGATGCGCGCAAGCGCGGCGATCTCTCACTCGAGAAGTTCGATGTCGCAAACGCGGCTCGCGACGCCGAGGTCTCCGAACGGATCATCACGAAGCTGCGCGCGGGGATGATGCCACCTCCTGGCCGCGCGCGACCGGCCGGAGATACGCTCACACAGCTCGCTGAAACCCTGGAGCGCCTGGTCGACGTAGCCGCCGCCGCGAAACCAGAGCCGGGGGGACGCACGTTTCAGCGCTTGAATCGCGCCGAGTACGAGCGTTCGATCCGCGATCTGCTCACACTCGACGTCGACGCCGGGAAATGGCTCCCGCTCGACACGAAGAGCGCCAACTTCGATAACATCGCCGACGTGCAGATGCCGTCAGCGACATTGCTCGATGCCTACCTCGACGCAGCGAGCGAAATCGCACGTCTGGCGGTGGGCGATCCTAACGCGAGCGTCACGTCAGCGACGTATAAGCTGCCGCGCCTCGCCTCACAGTGGGAACGCGTCGAGGGCGCGCCACAAGGGACACGTGGCGGCGTTTCGGTGGTGCACAACTTCCCGGCCGACGGGGAATACGTTTTTGAAGTGACGCTGCATTCCATTCCGACGGGTCAGCTATTCGGCTCCGATGCGCCGTTCGACGAGAAGATCGAGGTCTCGATCAATGGTGAGCGCGTGGCGCTCATCGAAATCGACCGTTGGATGTCACAGGCAGATCCGGACGGCATGGACCTGAAGACGAAGCCGATCACCGTTCGCGCGGGTCCGCAGCGCATCACCGCCGCCTTCCTGCAGACGTTCGACGGTCCGGTGAACGACAACATCGCGCCGATCGCGCACAGCATCGCCGACACGCAGATCGGTTCGGAGCAGGGGATCACCAACGTCGCGCACCTGCGCGAGCTGGCGATCCGCGGCCCGCACAATCCCACCGGCGTTTCGGAGACGCCGAGCCGCCGAAAGATCTTCAGCTGCCGCCCGACGGCGCCTAACGAAGAGCGGCCGTGCGCGGAAGAGATCGTCACCGCGTTAGGCAGGAGTGCGTATCGCCGGCCGCTCACGCCGACTGACGTCAAGGCACTCCTCGGCTTCTTCGATCAGGGGGCGAAAGAAGGCGGTTTTGAGATCGGCGTGCGTACCGCGCTCGAAGCGATCCTGGCCAGCCCGCATTTCATATTCCGCTTCGAAGAACTGCCAGCCAACGCCAGGGCGGGTGAACGCTACGCCCTGAGCGATGTCGATTTGGCCTCGCGGCTCTCCTTTTTCCTGTGGGGCGCCCCGCCTGACGAAAAACTGCTGACAGCTGCGCGCAACGGCACGCTTTCCACGCCCGCCGTGTTGCGCGCGCAAACGCAGCGACTGCTGGCCGACCCGCGCTCGGAGGCGCTGGCCACGCGCTTCGCGAGCCAGTGGCTGCGTCTTCCGGACATCGACAAGGTGCATCCGGATGCGCTGCAATACCCGCATTTCCACGAACAGCTCTCGCTCGCGATGCAGCGCGAGACGCAGCTCTTCTTCCATAGCATCGTTAGGGAGAACCGCAGCGTCCTCGATCTCTTCAGCGCCAACTACACGTACGTCAACGAGTTACTGGCCGGCCACTATGGCATCTCCGGCGTGACGGGCGACCAGTTCCAGCGCGTTGAGTATCCGGACGATCGCCGAGCAGGCTTGTTAGGCCACGCCAGCATTCTCACCCTCACGTCGCACGCCAACCGCACCTCGCCAGTGCTGCGCGGTAAATGGGTGATGGAGGTGCTCATCGGCGTGCCGCCGCCGCCACCGCCGCCAGGCGTACCGGACCTCGAGGAAACGAAGGACATCAAGGAAGGACGCCTCCTCACGACGCGCGAACGCATGGAGATGCACCGCTCCAACGCGCAATGCCGTTCTTGTCATCTGTACATGGACCCGATCGGCCTGGCGCTGGACAACTTCGATGTGACCGGACAATGGCGCATTCGTGAAAATGGTATGCCGGTCGACACCAAGGGTGATTTCTACGACGGCACACCGGTCTCGTCGCCGGCGGAGCTGCAGCGCGCCCTGCTGAAGCGGCCGATCCCGCTGATCCGTTCGTTCACGCAGAACCTCATGGCATACGCGTTAGGCCGCCGCGTGGAGTACTACGACGGCCCGACCGTGCGCCGGATCGCAAAGGCAGCCGAATCAAACGGCTACAAGTTCGGAGATTTTGTGTTGGGGATAGTGCAAAGCGACGCGTTCCGCATGCGTCGCGTGCCGCAGGCAACGGACGACAAATAGGTCTAAGGTCTAAGGTCTAAGGTCTAAGGTCTAAGGTTCAAGGAGATTTGGAATGCGTTTCTTACACGGGCAGCCGCTTCCTCGCCGGACCTTCGTTCGTGGCATGGGTGCCACCATCGCATTGCCATTCCTCGACGCGATGGTTCCCACCGGACGCGGGGCTCGTTATGCAAGTACCGATCGGACGCGACTCGTCGCCATCGAAATGGTGCACGGCGCCGCGGGGTGCAACGAATGGGGCTTCAAACAGAACATGTGGTCGCCGGCGACGACCGGTCGTACGTTCGACCTGAGCCCAACCGCGCTGACGTCGTTGGAGCCGTATCGCGACTACCTAACGATCATCAGTAACACCGACTGCCGCGAAGCGGAGCCGGAGACGCCCAAAGAAATCGGTGGCGATCACTTCCGTTCCAGCGCTGTTTTCCTCACGCAATGCCATCCCAAGCAGACCGAAGGCTCGGACGTCTACGTCGGGACGTCGCTGGACCAGATGTATGCGCAGCGATTCGGTCAGGAGACACCGATCCCGTCGATGCAGCTGTGCATCGAGCCCGTCGATCAGGCGGGTGGCTGTGCCTACGGATACGCCTGTGTGTACACCGATTCGATCAGCTGGGCATCGCCGACTGAACCGCTGCCGGTCATTCGCGATCCGCGCGTAGCGTTCGAGAAGTTGTTCGGGGTCGGCGGCACGCTGGAAGAGCGCGCCACGCGCCGGCGCACGCGTCGCAGCATTCTCGACTGGGTCGCCTCGGAAATGACCTCGCTGAAGCGCACGTTAGGCCCGGAAGACCGGCATCGCATGGATCGCTACCTCGAGGATATCCGCGAGGTGGAACGTCGCATCGCACGGATCGAGGCGCGCAACGTG
The DNA here is from genome assembly GCA_040753195.1 of Gemmatimonadota bacterium. Lineage (GTDB taxonomy): Bacteria > Gemmatimonadota > Gemmatimonadetes > Gemmatimonadales > Gemmatimonadaceae > DASYRX01. Next base: position 4,769 of record JBFMFA010000236.1, read on the forward strand.
AGCGGCGAGCCACGCGAGCTGCCGGAAGCGCCGGCTGGCGTCCCGGACTCGTTCCGCGAGCATGTCGAACTGATGTTCGACCTGCAGGCGCTCGCGTTCGCCGCGGACCTAACGAGAGTCTTCTCCTTCAAGATGGGTCGCGACGGTTCCAGCCGCACGTACCCGGAAAGCGGAAGCGATCGTCCGTTCCATCCGGCCTCCCACCACGGCGGTGCCGAAAAAGGTGTACGCGAGTTTTTCGCGATCAACAAGTACCACGTCGGCATGCTCCCGTACTTCCTCGATCGCCTGAAGAGCCTGAGCGAAGGGGATACGAATCTGCTGGACAAGACGATGATCATCTACGGCTCGCCGATGGCTGACGGCAATCTGCACAACCATCGCCGCTGTCCGCTCATCCTGCTTGGCCACGCGAACGGCAAGCTCGCCGGCAACGTGCACGTCAAGGCCCCGGACGGCACCCCCATGGCGAACGCCATGCTCGGCATGGCGCACTCGTTAGGTCTCGAAGATACGAAGACATTCGGCGACAGCACCGACACGTTCACGCTCGTAGCCAATGACTAGGATGTTTTCTCGCGCCTTGCGCCTCGCGCCTTGCGGCTTGTTGGCGCTTGTGCTGATGGCCGCGGCGCCGCCCGATGCCCCTGTGGCCGATGCCGCCATGCGGCGCGATGCGGCCGCTGTCAAACAGCTGCTCAAGCAGGGCGCCGACGTCAACGCGTCGCAAGGCGACGGTATGACCGCGCTGCACTGGGCGGCGCGCCATGGCGACGCCGATCTCGTGCGCATGCTCGTCTACGCCGGTGCGCGAAAGGAGGCGACGACGCGCAATGGCTCGTATACGCCGCTGCATA
>JBFMFA010000237.1:0-5598 GCA_040753195.1 Gemmatimonadota bacterium
CCCGAATGGATGGCGGCAGGGATGCCTAACCGGCGCCCGTCACTTCTTCGGCGCGTGCGTCGTCGCGTACCCCTTGGTATACGCCAGTATGAGACGCCCTCCGATCACTCCGATGGCGGCGAACTCAGCGAGCTGGCGCTGCGAGATGGTAGCAAACGGCTGCGGCTCGCCCCCGTCGATCCGCACCATCACTGACTGAGGCTTATCACGCACCAGAACGCAGGGGAACCAGATATCGGCCGGCTCGTTCTCCACCGGTACCGTTCGCGCCGTGCCTTTTGGCAGAAAAAGTGAGCTGCGCCCGCACGGCACTGCCTTCATACCCGCCTGGCCGAACAGAAACGCGCCGGCGAGGATTTGCTTGCTGCGCTCCAGCGCTCCCGTATCGAAGAAGCGTAGGTGATCGATCCTCCGCATTTCGGTACGCAGCGAATCCACGAAGAGACTGACCGCGGTCTCTGTGACTGTAACTGTCGGAAGCTGCTGCGTTGTGCGCACCAGCCTAACGAGGACTTCTGTGGAGTCGGCCGCCATGTCCACGGTGACGCGCTGAGGCTGGTATCCCAGATGTCTGAGCAACAGCACGAGCGGCCCTCGCCGATCGAGCAGCAGGGCAAAACCTCCGGCGCTATCGGTAGCGACGGGTGGATGCGGAACTCCGATGATGTCATCCCACTCACTGTGAATACGCACGCCAACGAGCGCACCTTCAGTCTGTGCGTCGCGCACCTCGCCGCGAACTCGGTACCGCTGCGCGAGGAGTAGCGCCGGCGTCACCGCGAGAAACGCCACGGCGAGCGCAGTCCGATACAAATCCTGCGTGGCGGGATGCGGCGTTCGTCCGAACACGGAGGACACCTGGCTGAGGGGGCGCGCATTAGAGCCCCCGACGAGCCGAAAAGTTGCACTCCGTTCTGTTAAATCCTCACGGCCGGATCGATTGGCGTGCCCCCTGCAAGCATTGCGTAGCGCAACTCACGTGCTGGGAGGGGAAATGCGCGCACGATTGGCTCTAACGCCATGTGTTGTAGTGCTATCTGCTGTGTCGGCGCTCGCGCCCCGCGCGGACGCACGCGCGCTGCAGGAACGAGCGTCATGCAGCGTGATCATCGCTCCGAGCGACACGGTGCTTGCCCGCGGTGCGACACTTCAGTTCCAGCTGTTCATCCGGCGTCCGGGCGACGCGGCAAACACCCGCATAGCCGCCGACTCGTTCACAGCGAGTGGTGGAGAGATATCCAACGCTGGGCTCTTCACCGCCGATGAGGAAGGCGCGTTCACGGTCACCGCCACGATCCATGAGCCGGGGTGTCCAGCGACAGCCACGGCCTCGGTGTTGGTTCGCCGCAACGTGCGCTACGCGCGACGATCACGGCCGCGTGCGGCCGCCCGCGGCACTACCTCGGTGCAGGAAGAGCTGAACGCAATCCAGCCTCCGACACAGAGCGAGTTCGAGACCGCGATGCTCGCGCGCGACTCCGCCGAATACGTCCTGATCGACGTGCAGTTCGGCACCAACCGGACGGTGATCGGCGACGGAGCGCCTAACGATTTCTTCGGCCCCGACCGATCGACGCTGAGTGTTGGCACGGCGCGAGTGAGCATTCCCGTCGCGCGACACCGGCCGGGGAATCTCGAGAGGCCGGGCCGCTTCCTCTGGATCCGCAAACGGGAAGACCCGCGCAACCACGTCGTGCTGCAGCACGTCACCGTGGCTTCGCTCGATCAATGGAAGGCTTCGCTGCAGCAGGGTGGCGCCGAGCGCATTTTTGTCTATGTGCATGGTTATAGCAACCGCTTCGACGCCGCGGCTCGTAAGGCAGCGCAGCTGAGCTACGACCTTGGCATCGAGGACGGCGTCACCGCGATGTTCAGCTGGCCGTCGCAAGGGACGCCGCAGGGATACCCGGCGGACGAACCGGCCGTCGAGGCGTCGATTCCGGCCTTTCGCGATTTCCTGCGCGCCATGCGCGATGCCAGGCCTAACGCGTTGATCGATGTCATTTGCCACAGCATGGGAAGCCGGCTGGTCAGTGCCGTGTTGCGCGAGTTCGCGCGCGATTCAGCGGACGTTAGGCTCGTCAACGTCGTCTACGCCGCGGCCGATATCGACGCCCAGGTCTTCCGTGAGCAAGTACTCCCTGAGATTCGGGGCGCCGCGTCGCGCGTTACGCTCTACGCGTCGGCGAACGATCGCGCACTCAGCCTCTCCAGGCAGTTCCATGCCGGGTGGCGCGCCGGGCTGTCTGGCGATTCGCTCCTGGTCGCGGACGGCCTCGACACCATCGATGCGTCGCGGCTCGACACCGACTGGCTGGGTCACGGCTACTTCGCCGAGAGCAAGCAGGTGATCGACGACTTGTTCATGCTCGTACGTCGAAACCTCGCGCCAGATGAGCGCAATCTGCGCGCAGCTAATCGGGGCGAGCGTCGCTACTGGCTCTTTCCGTAGCGAGGCGACGGAGCCGCTCCTCGAGGAATCGGCGCTCGGTGTCATTGCGCGCGCCAGCCAGTGCCGCGGTGAAGTGCGCGCGAGCTGCCGTATGCTCGCCGCGCTGCGCCTCGAGATCACCTAACGCCGCGCGGTAGAAAGGGTAGGCCACAAGCCGCTCGCGATCGGCGATTACGTTCAGTTCGGCGAGGCCGCGCTCAGGGCCGTCGCGCTGAGCAATAGCGATCGCCCGGTTCATCGCGACGACCGGGGATGGCGCCAGTGCCATGAGCCGGTCATACAGCGACACGATCAGTCCCCAGTCTGTCTCCGAGACACTCGCCGCGCTGGCATGCGCGGCAGCGATCGCTGCTTCCACATGATACCCGGTGATCTCCGTGCCAGCGGCTGACTCCTCGAAAAGCGCTAACCCCTGCGCGACGAGCCGCGCATCCCAGCGTGATCGATCTTGCTCGTCGATGGACTGGAGATCGCCGAGCACGTCGATCCGTGCAGCGAGACGCGCCGCGTGCAGGTGCATCAGGGCAGCGAGTGCCGCCGTGGTCGGCGTCGCCGCGCCGGAATGCCGACGAAGCAGCGAGGTTAGGCGCAGTGCCTCTGCGCAAAGCTCAGCGCGTACGGTCGAGTCACCAGAGCCATGATACCCCTCGTTGAACAGCAGATACACTGCTCGCCTAACGGCATCGAGTCGTTCGTGGAAGTCGCGATCGGTGAGCGTGAATAGCCGCCCCGATTCGGCGAGCACTTTCTTCCCACGCTGTAGCCGTTTTTCCACCGCATCGCGCCCAGTGAGAAAGGCGCCGGCGATCGCGTCCGATCCGAAGCCGCACAGGATGTTGAGGATGAGCGAGACCTGCACTGCTTCCGGTAGTTGCGGATGGCAGCATGAGAACATCATGCGCAACTGCTCGTCCAGCACCATCTCCTCGACGAACGCTTCATCCACCACGGAGGCTGTCGTCCACTCACTCTCCAAGAGGCGTCCCAACTCCGGCGCAAACGTGCGCGCTGTGCGTTCGCGCCTAACGAGGTCCAGCGCGCGGTTGCGCGCCGTCGTCATGAGCCATGCGCCCGGATTCTGCGGAAGACCATGCGTTTTCCACTCGTCCATTGCACGTAGAAAGGCGTCCTGCACGACGTCTTCAGCAAGCACCAGGTTGTGCACGCCGAAGATGCGCGTGAGCGCGGCAACCAGGCGGGGCGCCTCACGGCGGAAGACGCGCTCCGCAGCCGCTGAGCCCGCTGAGGTGTCCACCGCGTTAGGCGAGGGAGTAACGCAGCATGACGTTCCCCGATTTGAGCGGCTTCCCCTCGATCAGCTTTAGCTTCTGCGGGGTCGCGTTCCTGATGAGCGACAGCCCGTCGCCGAGGAGAATCGGGTTCACGACGAATTGATATTCGTCGATCAGTCGGTGGTTCGTGAGCTGCGACGTCACGGTCCCGCTGCCGAAGATCATGATATCCTCGCCGGGTTGCTCCTTGAGCCGTTTGATTTCGTCCGGATCGATGTCGCGCGCGATGCGCGAGTTCTTCCACGTCACATCCCGGCGCGTTTTCGAGAACACGATCTTCACTGCGTTGTTGAGCTTCTCGGCGATGCCGCGGATCTCGGGCGAGTCCACACCAGGGCGATGCGGGTCCGGCGCCGTCGTCGATTCGGTCACAACCGACGGCCAGAACGCTTCGAACTGCTCGTACGTCCTCCGACCAAAGAGAATCGTGAAGTTCCCGTTAGGGTCGACGGCACCTGCCGCCGTTTCCTGGATTTCCGAATCCGGTGTGGTCCAGTTGAGATTGCCGTCCGGCGCGGCGAAGTAGCCGTCGGCTGACACGTTATTGAATGCGATTATGCGGCGCATAAATAGTGAGGCGTAAAGCGTAAGGCGTAAGGCGTAAGGCGGAAGGCGGAAGGCGGAAGGCGGAAGGCGTAAGGCGTAAGGCGTAAGCTGCACGTTAGGCAACATTCGGCAGCGCGTCGATCGGTCGGATCTCGACCGAACCTTCTCCCATGAGCATCGGGCATCCATTGGCGAGCTCGATCGCCTGCTTCATGTCGCGGGCCGAAATGACAATGAAGCCGAGGACGATGTCCTTGGATTCGATGAAAGGTCCGTCGGTGACGACCTTCTTGTTGCCGCGTACAACCTTACCGCTGCGCGCGAGCGGTTGACCCGGATTTTTGAGGTGGCCACTGGATTCGAGGCTGCGGATCCACGTGAGCCAGGCCGCCATTGCCTGCTGGGCAGCCTCGGGCGTTCCCATCGCCGCCTGCGCCGACTCCTCGCTTGCGCGAAACAGAAAAACGAACTCGTTCATAAAACTCCGTTAGGAGGTGTCTGTTATGCGACGTTCGAAGACGAGAGGCGCGGACAGGTTTTTGGAGAAGGATGATCTGAATCGAGCGTCGTTTGCGATCTCTAGAATGACCCAGCAAACGGCGCCTCATGATAACCAGCAGGATAGTAGCGGCGGGGGTGGCGTTATCTCTCCCGTTCCAAGGTGCGGCGCAAGCTGTCGCGCTCGCCGTTCAAGTTGCGGGTGGCGATTGGGTTGGCGGGGCGACGCCACTCACGCTGCGCTTGAACCGCCCGCTTGGCGGCGGCGAACGAATCGCTGTTCTCGTTGGCGCACGGGACATCACGCCGCAGCTCGTCTCGGACGGCCTCGTCGTGCGCTTCCACAATCGCGGAGTGCGCCTAACGGGCGGTGAGCACGACCTGGTTGTGTATTACATAGAGGGCGATACGACATGGCGTGAGGTGGTGCGACGGCCACTCCGCGTCGAAGGCGCGCTCGGCACACGCGAACGCAGGCTCGCGCCGTCCGCTGACATCGGCCTCAAGTCGCGGTTTCGTACAGATGCACTCCCGCCGCCAAACGCGCTTGACCGCCTCACATACCACGATGTCGACGGCCAGCTCGCCGTAGAGGCCGAAGCTGTCGGGCGTAATTTCCGAGCCGCCTCGCGGGCTACATTGATCGGGACGACGTATCGCCCTAACGCCCTGCGCTATGCGCAGCGCAATGACAACGCGCCGCTCCTGGATTTGGCTGGTTACCTCCTCCAATACCGCGCCGCCGGAGCGGAACTCTCGCTCGGCCAAATCTCGTCAGGCAATCAGCGGCATCTGATCGACAATTTCGCC
>JBFMFA010000238.1:0-5597 GCA_040753195.1 Gemmatimonadota bacterium
ACATCTACGATCCGGTGGCGAGCCTCATCGGCCCGCCGGCGTATCCGCCCGGCCTTCCTCTGACCCTGGCCCCACTCGTCGCCATCGGTGGCGTGCACTCCGTTCTCGTGCGACTGCTGATGCCGGCGAGCGTGCTCCTCTTCGTGGCCCTGGCGACATGGCGCCTGGCGCGTGACGTCGAGCCGTGGCAGGCCGCGATCGGCGGCGCGTTTACGGCATACGCGATCGAGGCCTCGTTAGGGACGATCGTGCCATTGTCTGATCCCGGGTTCGCAGCGCTCATCTGGGCGACAATCCTCGTCGTCAATGCCGAAGCGTCCTGGACTTGGCGCCGGGTGGCCGCCGTCACCGCGTTAGGCTTCGCGGCAATGTCGTATCGCACGGCCGGCGTGGCGCTCGTCCCTGCCCTGTTTCTCTACGCGTCGATCCACCGACGGCAACTCGGGAAGCTCCCCTTCGCACCGGCGCTCGCCTGGACCACGGCTGGAACCGTTGCTTTGCTCGCTGGACTCGTCCGCATCCCCTTCACTGAGCGGGTGGCGCGAAGCATCAACAACCTCGGCGACCACGTCGACACCTTCGCGCGGCAGTATCGCATCGCTTTCGCCGATGCCCAGCTGTACCCCTTCAGCACCGCGCTCGCGAACGATGCGTATCACGTCCTCGCATCGCTGATCGCGCTGGTGGGGATCGCGCTCGTCTTCGCGCGCGCGCGACGAAGCTTTCTCGTGGCGTTTGCCGCGGCGTACGTACTGATGCTCTTCCTCGCACCCGTCGCCGAGCCGCGGTATGCGTGGCCACTGTACCCTCTGGTCGCCGCGGGGTTGGCAAGTGGACTGAGTGTAGTGGTCCGCCGCGTCGCCGCGCGATTCACGCCGCGCTCGCAGGCGCTGGTCGTCACCGCACCCGTGCTGGCGCTCCTGCTGATTGCCCTCGGCCGGGACAGCCGAAAACCAGCTCCTGCTTCACTCGTTAGGCACCCCGATGCCGTGCAGCTCTTTCACTGGCTCGCCCGGCTCGATTCCGCGTCCACGGACACCCTGCGCGTGGCGTACGTGAATCCGCGGGTGCTCACGCTCGAAACGCGCATCACCGCGATGGGTATCGTGCCCCGCACGCCACCGGGGATCCTCACGGCGCTGACGCGCCATCGTGCGACACACCTCGTCGGGCAGAGCCAGGGACTTGGCCTGGGTGCTAATCCGGGACGCGTGTCATGCGTGCAACGTTCGGCGAATAGGCTGCCGGAACTTTATCCAGCCTCTTTCACTCTCGCGTACGAGAACCGCACATTCCGCGTGTACAGCTTTCGTCCGACGCCGGGCGCTCCGAATGACCCCGGAGAGCCGATCCGTTGGAGCGAATGCTGAGGCAACCACCTCAATCGAGTTTCCATCATGATGAAGCGACGTGACTTCCTCGGCGTCTCCACACTGGCGGTTGCCGGCAGCGCGTGCGGCGTTTCGGTGCAGGGCGCGCAAGCGCAAGGTGGCGCGGATGCACTGCCGGGGCCGATTGCTGCTCTAACGCCGATGAAGGAAGGTGTGACGCCGATTTCGGTTGATGAGCGCAAGGCGCGCATCGAGAAAGCGCGGCGTCTGATGATCGAGAATCGTATCGATGCGCTGATGCTCACGGGCGGTACGTCGATGGAATACTTCACGGGGATGCGCTGGGGCCTATCGGAGCGCCTAACGGCGGTGGTGATCCCCAAGAGCGGCAATGCGTTCATTGTAACGCCCAAGTTCGAGGAAGAACGCACGCTGGAGCAGGCGCGCACCGGTCCACTGGGGGCCGAAACGGATGTGATGACCTGGGAGGAGGACGCCAGTCCATATGCCCTCGTCGCGCAGGGGTTGCGCGCGCGGGGTGCCGCGACGGGAACGCTCGGGATCGAGGAGACAGTGCGCCATGTCTTCAGCAACGGAGTCGCCAGCGCGGCGCCGGGACTGCGCCTAACGAGCGGCACGCCAGTGTCGGCCGGCTGCCGCATGGTCAAGGACGCGCACGAGCTGGCGCTCATGCGGCACGCGTCGGCCGTCACGCTCAAGGCGTACGAGGCCGCGTACAAATCGCTGAAAGAAGGGATGACGCAGAGCGATTTCGCGCGGCTCGTGCAGCAGGCCCACCGGCAGCTCGGCTACGACGGCGGCGCCGGCGTCCAGGTTGGTCAGTACTCCGCGTTGCCGCACGGATCGGTGACGCCACAGACGATCGTCGAAGGGTCGATTCTGCTCATCGACGGTGGCTGCAAGGTGGAAGGGTACAGTTCGGATATCTCGCGCACGTTTGTGTTAGGCAAGGCAACTGAAAAGATGAAGAGCGTTTTTGCGATCGAACATGCCGCGCAGACCGCGGCGGTCCAGACCGCGCGTCCAGGCTTAGCGTGCGAAGCTGTCGATGCGGCCGCGCGCAAAGTGATCGAAGACGGCGGCTACGGTCCCGGCTACAAGTACTTCACGCATCGCGTGGGGCACGGGATGGGGATGGATGGTCACGAGTGGCCGTATCTCGTCAAAGGGAACAAACTCGCGCTCGCCCCGGGCATGACGTTCAGCGACGAGCCGGGGATCTACATTCCCGGAGAGTTCGGCGTACGCCTGGAAGACGATATGGTGATCACGGAGACGGGCGCGGAACTGTTCACACCTCAGAGTCCGTCGCTGGAGGATCCGTTCGGTACGGGGAGCGTCACCTAACGACGGCAACCCCGTTGTCGGTTGTCAGTACGCCCGCGCACCTGGCGTGTTTAGCCATTCGCGAAACAGGGCTTTGCACTCGTCCGCGAGCACGTTCGGTATCAGCCGCACCTGACTGCGCCCCATGCGCAGGACGTCGGCGGCTGGAACGTACAATTCATTGAAACCAGCGGCGCCGGCGTCGGCGATCGACGCGCCGTAGTACACCGAATCCACACGCGCCCAGTGCAACGCCGTCATACACATCGGACACGGCTCGCACGTCGTTGCGACGATCGCACCGGTGAGATGCACATCGCTCAGCGCACGACAGGCTTCCCTGATAGCCGTGATTTCTGCGTGTGCCGTGCTGTCCGTCGTGAGGAGCACGACGTTGTGCGACACGGCCACAACGCGATCGCCGAGGCTAATCGCGCAACCAAACGGACTCTGGCCTTTGGCGATGCCCCGCCGTGCCGCGTCAATGGCCAAACGCATGAGGTCTTCCACTGAAGTCATAGTCGCTAGTCGTTAGTCGCTAGGTACTACAACGCTGGACACTAGTCGTTAGGTAATAGTACGTTCGAGTGCAAGGCCGTTGCTACGACCGAATAGCGATGACCTATGACCCAGCTCAAGCGGCCTTTTCCAGCCCCGGCACGGCGTCCATGAATGCTTCGTACACCGCCTCATTCCAAAATCGCCGAGACGCGCGCATCTCATCCTGCGCCGCCTGCCACGACATGGCACCGCGGTAGCTCCGCGTCGTCGTCAGTGCGTCGAACACGTCCACGACGCAGATCACCTGTGCGCGCAGCGGAATCTCGTCGCCTCGCAAACCGTCGGGATAGCCGCTCCCGTCGTACTTCTCGTGATGCGAGCGGATGATGGGCTTGATGTCCCACGGGAACTCGATGTCTTTCAGCAGCTCGATGCCATATACGGTATGCAACTTCATGATCTCGAACTCTTCTTTCGTTAGGCGGGCCGGCTTGTTCAGGATCTCATGCGGGATGCGCACCTTCCCGACGTCGTGCAGGTACGCACCCAGGTTGATGGCCGTACGATCTTCTTCGGAGAGGCCGAGTGAATTGGCCACCGCGACCGCGTACGTCGCCACCCGTTCGCAATGGCCGTGCGTGTAGCTGTCCGCCGATTCAATCGACTGGCCCCATTCGCGCACAACCGCCATGTACACACCTTCCAGGTCGGCGACTTTGCGCCCGACGTCGACAAGATCGACGCGCGCATCAACGCGCCCGAACAGGCGGTGCGACACGTTGAGGAGCCGCAGCGCATCCTGATTGCGGTCGATCGTCCGGTACAGCAGCGCCAACTCGCGCGAGGCTTCCGCTTCAGCGAGCGGATTCTGACTCCGCTGAGCGACTTCAATCGCCGCTTTGAAGCGCGCCTCCGCCAACGCGCGCGAACCGGTTTCGCGATAGACCACGCCGAGGAAGCGATATGCGTCGGCCTTGAAGCGCTCGCCGCCGAGCTTGTTGAACAGGCCTAACGCTGCTTCGGCGCTTGCGCGTGCCTCGCTGAACTTGCTCCGCGCCAACAAAACCTCGGTCCGGTTCAACAGACATTGCGCGCGGTGTTCTTCGTCCCCCGTCGTTTGTGCAATCTCGAGGCTCCGCGCGTAGTACCGCTCGGCGTCGTCCCAGCGGCGCAGGTCGGCGGCGATCATGCCGAGGTTGTGATAGACCATGCCGCAGCCGGCTTCGTCCTGCGCGGCCTGGAATGCTTCGAGCGAACGCGTGTAGTGACCTAACGCGGCTGTGAGATCGCCACGGATGTTTGCGATGATCCCGAGATTCGTCTCGATCCGCGCGCGCAGCTTCGGACTCTCGAATTCGAGCGCGAGTGCCTGACGATACCCTTCACTCGCCGCGGCAATCTGCCCCCCTGTCAGGTCGATCGACGCGCGCGTGTTGAGTGCCTCCGCGGCGACCAGAGGATCGCCTGTCGCTTGCGCCGTTGTGATGGCGCGCTGACAGAGCTTGTGCGCTTCCACGTCGTTTCCCGATTTGTGGCGGATGACGGCGAGGGATCGCAGCGACTCGACCAACAGCCTTTTTTCGCCCTCTTCCTCCGCAGCACGAACGGCGGCTTCGTATTCGGCCGCCGCTGCCTGCACCTTCCCGGCGCGTTCGTGCACGCGGGCGTTCTCCAGCAGATAACGAGCGCGGCACGAATCCTCGTCGGATCCGTGCCGCTCCATGGTTACCGCGGGGGGGGAAGGAGGAGCGGGACGTCCCATCTCAGGATGGAGACGCCCTCGCTTCTAGTAGGCAACCATGTAACTCGAGAAGTGATCGAGCGGAGAACTGACCGTCTTGTTCCATCCAAGATTCAGCGACAGCAGCCACTCGAGGATGTTCAGGTTCTCGTCGACGTAAACGATCTTCGGTCTGACCAGCGCCAGGATGCCGTCGCAGTGCGCATAGCTGAGCGTGAGCACCGGTTTGTAGCGGTTCTCGAACTTCAGACCATGGGGTTGGAGCTGCACCTGCGCGTACTTGGATGTCGGCGCTTCGGCCGTGATAACGACCCTTTGGCTCAGCGCTCCCGGAGGAAACGCGAGCGTGTGCGGACCAACCCGCAGCACCCCACCCGCCGGCCCGATCGTTTCCACGTCGGACGCATACGGGAGGGGGCGGCAGGTAAGAAGTAGACCTTTTACCGTGCTATTCAAGCCGCCGAGCAGGTCACCAATGAGGTGCGCGTTGTACGACGTCATCAACGAGTCGTAAACCTTCGCGCTTGCGAGTGCCGCGTTGGCGGTTCTCGCACGCTCAACGTTCAGTCGCGCGTCGAGCTGCTGCGATGAGATTTCGGAATCAGACGTAGCCGCGGCCGTCGGCGACCCGTCCCTGCTGCACGCTGCGACGGTGAGCGCGAGGACGACGCTCAGAA
>JBFMFA010000239.1:0-5594 GCA_040753195.1 Gemmatimonadota bacterium
CGCCTGGGATCGCCGCGTGCAGTCGGGGCAGGCCGGAGCTGGCATGAGCAACGCCCTCAACCAGTTCGGCCGCGGTCGGGTGCTGGCAGTGTTCGCCGACTGGACGGATCGCATAACGAAGGGCGAGGTGCCGCCTGCACCGCCGCGTCCACAAGGGATCGAACGCAATGTCGTGATCACGCAGTGGGACTGGGCAGATCCCAAAGCATATCTGCACGACGTCGTCTCGACAGACCGGCGCAAACCGACCGTCAACGCGAATGGGCCGGTGTACGGCGCGCTCGAACTGAGCGCGGACTATCTCCCGGTACTCGATCCCGTTAGGCACACGGCCACCAAAGTCCCGCTCACCGTGCGCGATCCGGCCACGCCACCGACGAATCCCGCGATGCCGCAGCCGTCGCCCTATTGGGGGAACGAGGTGTTGTGGACGAGCAAGAACAACGTGCATAACCCGATGTTCGATGAGCTCGGCCGCGTCTGGATTACGTCGGCTGTACGCGGGCCGGACAATCCCGCCTTCTGCAAGGCGGGCTCCAGCCACCCGTCGGCCAAGGTATTCCCCGTCGAACGATCGGGCCGGCACCTCGCCATGTGGGACCCAAAAATGCAGAAGCTGACGCTCATCAACACGTGCTTCAGCACGCACCACTTGATGTTCGCCGAGGACGAGAACCAGACGCTGTGGACGAGCGGCGGCGGTCAGGTGATTGGCTGGCTCAATCGCAAGATGTTCGAGGAAACGGGCGACGAAGAAAAATCACAAGGGTGGACACCGCTAATCCTCGATACCAACGGCAACGGAAAGCGCGACGAGTACGTGGAGCCTAACCAACCCGTCGACCCGGCGAAGGACAAACGGATCACCGCCGGCTTTTACGCGGTCGCGCCAGCACCCGACGGCTCGATTTGGGGAAGTTCGTTAGGCTTCCCTGGAGCCGTCTTGCGACTCGTCCCCGGCAGCAACCCGACCGAAACGGCACTGACGGAGATCTACGAGCCACCGTTCGACAACCCGAACGTTCCCGTTCGTGGCTTCTCGCCACGCGGCATGGACATCGACCGCAACGGCGTCGCCTGGGTTGCGCTCGCCAGCGGGCACCTCGCGTCGTTCGACAGACGCAAGTGCAACGGACCACTAAACGGACCTAACGCGACTGGCCAGCACTGCCCTGAGGGGTGGACGCTCTACAAAGAGCCGCTGCCGCAGATGCAGGGCGTCGCCGACGGCGGCGGAAGCGTGGAGGCAAGCTACTACACCTGGGTGGACCAGTTCGATGCCTTCGGACTCGGGCGAAACATCCCTATCAACACCGGGAACGCGGCGGAGGGCCTGCTCGCGCTGAAAGACGGCCAGTGGATCGTCCTGCGCGTTCCCTACCCGTTAGGCTTCTATACCAAGTGGCTCGATGGCCGCATCGACAACCCCAGTGGTGGTTGGAAAGGCCGCGGACTCTGGGCAACGGTCAGCTCGCGCGCCCCATTCCATATGGAAGGCGGGAAAGGCACGAGCAGCAAAGTCCTCAAGTTCCAGCTGCGACCAGACCCGCTGGCCAAATGACGCGACACGCGCGCCGACAAAACGAGAGAATGCGCGTGACATAGCGTAGCCCGCAATCGCGGCTGACATGGCGCGGGCTTTTCAGCTTCCGAATGCCCTCGCCCGATCTCGTCGGCTTCAGGACGTTTCAGAAAATCCGCTATTTCCTGGCCGGTGCGCTCCCCATCCTGGCGCGCATCGGCCCTCCAGCGCACGGCCGCCTCGCGCGACTTTTTGCACGCTTTCCGCGGCTCACCGCGGCATGGCAGCGTTTGCGTCACTCGCGCTTCGGAGTCGTTGGAGAGAGGGTTGCCAGCACGTTCGTGTTCGGCCATTACACCGAGGATCCCCTGGACTGGGAGGCTCTTCCCGGCGACGCCAGAGCGGTCCTTCGATCGTCGGTTGTTCTGGCAGCCCTCCTCTGCCTCCTCGTGCCGCTGGCGATGACGTGGATCTGGCCGTCCGTGACCGTGGCCACGGCCACAGGATCGGTCAGCGCAGTCGCCGGTTGGTCCGTGATACTTTGGCTGCTCACCGTCTCGTTAGGCTGGAGCGCGTTACTGGCGGGTACCGCCGCGGCATCACGACTCGCCTTTCTGCCGTCCCTGACGCTCTTTCTCTATTTCAGTGCGGCGGCTGTGGGCGCACTGGCCAAATCGTGGTGGAGTTTGCTCGTGCCGCTGCAGGCGATAATCGCCCTAGTGCACGCCGAGTTGCAGCCTGCCGCTAGCAGTCGCACGGCACGTGCTCTGCTCGGACGCGCTGCGGCGATCGCCATGGCCGGATCGCCGATCGCCGCGCTCACCATCGTCGTAATCCCAACGACGCCTTGGTTTCGCGGGCGGCTACTGGTGGTGAGCGTGGCGTGCGGCATCCCGTTAGGCATCCTGGTACGACTGGCCGCCGCGCGGCTCGCTCGTCGTAACGCGGACGCGCAGCCTGTCTGGCGAATGGACGTCGTCACGGCGACCCTGACTATCACCAACATGTTGCTGCTCGCGTCGCTGGTCTGGCGCGGCGGCCTGGCAACGCCTGCCGCGACCATTCACGCGTTCGCTATGCAGGCCACTGGATTTCTGTGGCCATTCTATTTCTTCGTCGGCGCGGGCGTGGTCTTCAAAATTCTGCGCCAAACCTCGACGGTGCAGCGCGTCGTGGAAAACGCCCTCCCCGCGAGCTGGTTCGTCCCGGCCGCACTCGCGATGTTGGTCGTCGCGACGGGGATTGCCTGGATAAAACCCATTCTGCTGCGGCCGGCGTTTCCATGGCCAGCGTGGCTCCTCACCGCTGCCTCGGCGCTGTATGCCGCCACCGCGTGGCTGTGGCAGAGCGCGTTGATCCGGCTCGCCGTGGATCCAATGAAGTGGATCCTGCTGGGAACGCTCGTACTCGCCGTGTATTGCGCCAGCCAGCAACGCCTAACGAGCGCTCTCATGGCGCGGCTCATCTTCGGCGTGACGCTGTGCGCCTTCGTCGTGGTGGAGTATCACTTCCAGTCGCTCGGATTCATCCGCTCGCCACGCGCTTCCGCCTTCAGCCTCCTGGTCTTCACCGCGCTGATTCTGTGGCTCGTGCATCGCACGGCATTTCCATATCTCACACGCGCGTCCGGCTCGTGGCCGGCACGGTCACGGCTCGCGCTATACGGCGCGTTGCTCATGTTCGCCCTCTTCCCCATTCACGCACGCGCGGCGCTTCATGATCCGCGGCTGACGAACGAACTGTTTCTATATCTCTTCCTTGGAGCAATCAACTTCGGGGTCCCGTTCTACATCTTCCTCTACGCACGGAAACGCCTCGACTCAGAGGTGTGGCCGGCGGCATCCGCGTTCGCGTCCGTCCTTGTGGGTGCCGCGTGTTCAGTCGCGCTGATCGTCGCCGACAAGATTGTCGCAGCGGGATCGCTTGCCGCCGCATGGGCCTTCGCCGGTCAGCAAACCGCGGCGCTCGCCGAGGGCGGAACGGTTGTCGCTGGCCCGCTCCTGCCGGCACGGTGGCTCTTGGTGCGCGGGGTGTTCGTGGTGGGATCCCTCGCCGCGATGGGAGCGTTGGAGTGGCGACGCAGCGCCGGTTCTTTTTCGCGCGCGGCATTTCGCGTCATTGGCGTCGCCGCGGGACTTGTGTGCTTTGCCAATCGCGGCATCGAATTGCCGCTCATGCCACAGCGCGTGACCTTTCTCATCGCGCCCTTGCACCACACGCCGCTCGTCGATGCCACGTACGCTGCAACCGCAGTCGGGCTTCTCCTGCCAGCCCTGTTTTTGACCCTCGCGTTAGGTGACCCACGACGCAAAGCGACGGGACTCGCGCTGGTTCTACTGGCGTATCTCAGCCACGTCTCGACCAGTCTGTTGTGGCCGCGGCAGGAGGCGTGGCTGCGCTCGACCGACACGCTCGTGGTGGGTGGGATCATTGCACTCGCGCTGCTTGCGCTCCTCGCGATCGCGGTGCGCGACCGCGTGGGACCGCCGGGACTCGGGGACGAGCATGAATCTGCACCGCACGCGAGCCTACTGACCTGGCCGGAGCTGCGGCGTGCCGCAGCCGGCGTGTTGGTGATAGCGACTGTGCTGGGCAGCTGGCGCGCGCTCCACAACCGCCTCAGCGATCGTGAGCTACTCAGCGGCATCGTCCTGAAGGTACCACGAGCATGGCGTTCACCGATCAGCGCGAGCGGCGCGGGGGCGAGCCTAACGAGAGAGTCGTGGTCCGGGGCCGGCTCACGCCTCGTCGCCACAACGGGCGCCGGCGGCGACACGCTGAGCGCGGCCGCGGTCTTGCGAAGCGCCACCGAGCGGTCGGCCGGCGGCAT
Source organism: Gemmatimonadota bacterium (assembly GCA_040753195.1). Taxonomy (GTDB): domain Bacteria; phylum Gemmatimonadota; class Gemmatimonadetes; order Gemmatimonadales; family Gemmatimonadaceae; genus DASYRX01. Next base: position 4,353 of record JBFMFA010000239.1, read on the forward strand.
CGAACCGCTCAGCGTCTCGCGCTGGGATCGCCACTACCCGGGAGCAATCGCGCTGGATTTCCGCGTCAACCCACCACCCGACGATGCCGCCGTTGCCGGGTTCGGTACGATGGTCGCCGCGCCGCTACCTAACGGGCGAACCCTCACCATCGAGATGCGATACGACGCGGGCGACGTGCATCGGAAATGGGACGTCGCCCGCGCATTGGAGAGCCTGCCGCGATGAGTGTGCGCGCTACGGAGGGAGCACCCTATTCCACACGCGAACCTCATCGTAAATCCCGTTGCCGATAATCGACCCGGCGACGTCGCGCGAGCCGATGTACATCAGTTCGTCGCTGCGTTCGGCCGGAATCGGCTGCGGCCCGCGCGAGACGTGCCCGGCGAGACGTAGCTCATTGCCGTTCACATAGAGGTGCAGGTTCTGAACACCGGCGGGGACGCCAAAGTCCCACGTTAGGCGCACCAACAGCCAATCCCCTGCTCTCCAGCCGTAATTGGCGACGGGCACGTTGTGCTCCCACCGCACGCCGTTCGCGTCGAAGAAGATCAGGAAGATGTCGTTGTTGTTCGAATCGTTGTGCTTCCCGAGATGGATCGAACCGCGTCCGGTTGGAGCACCCTGAACCGGCGGCCAGTTGCCGGTACCGACGATTGTGTATTTGTGGTTGTCGTTGTGGTTGTACCCGGGGCGGTACCAGAACTCGATCGTACCGCGTTCCAGCTCCACATTCTGCGCGCGATTGTCGGCCTGCGGGATGAGAATGCGTTCGCCGATCGCGTCGACCCGCAGCCCGTTGCCAACCTTCGCGGGAACGAAGTCGTTCGCCGGCGAGGTGACAATCGACGCGTTGACACCCGAGCCAAGAGTGGGCCCCATGACGGCCGCCGGCCCGTCCAGGGTCGAATGCAGCAGCACGTCGCCAACCGCCGGAGGGGGCGTTGGCACGTTCGGTCCCGGATTATTGCCGGTTGCTTCCGCGCCACCGCAGGACAACACGACGGCGGTCAGAAGTACATGCGAGTGAAATCTCGTAGTCAGCATGCTAGTCCTCGGTGCAAACCGCACGCCCCTCAGACTGTTGAAGGGCCTTTCAGGTTATGAGAAATAAGAGCCATTCGAGGTGCGGCCAAGTCCACTCCGTCCATGGACCCGTGACACGGGGCAACGCTGGCTCCCCCCACAGCGTACACGCCCGGGCGCCCAGGGTGCCTAGCGCGCGATTGAAAGTGGCATTCAAC
>JBFMFA010000240.1:0-5584 GCA_040753195.1 Gemmatimonadota bacterium
ATATGCCGGATGACGGCGAGGTCGTGGGCGATGAACAGATAGGTGAGCTGATGCGCGCGCTGCAGATCGCGCAGCAGGTTGATCACCTGGGCTTGCACGGAGACGTCGAGCGCCGATACTGGTTCGTCGCACACGATGAAGGACGGCTCCACAGCGAGCGCTCGCGCGATGCCCACACGCTGGCGCTGGCCACCGGAGAACTCATGTGGGTAGTGCGACGCGTATTCGCCGCGCAGGCCGACTTCCTCGAGCAGCTGCCGAACGCGATGATCGGCTTGGGTCCCCCGGGCGAGTTTGTGGATCAGGAGTCCTTCCTTCACCGTCGTCCCAATCGTCATGCGCGGGTTGAGCGACGAATATGGATCCTGAAAGATCATCTGCATGCGGCGGCGCATGGCACGCAGCCCGCGTCCCTTGAGGCTCAGGATGTCCACGCCGTCGAAGCGGATCTCGCCGGCAGTCGGCTCGGTGAGTCGGAGAATAGTGCGGCCGAGTGTCGTTTTGCCGCAGCCGGATTCGCCAACGACGCCTAACGTCTCACCGCGTGCGACGTCGAAGGAAACGCCGTCCAGCGCGCGCACGGCGCCTTTGGATGCTCCGAACCATCCCGTGCTCAATGGGTAGTGCTTCTTGAGCCCGCGCAGCGAGAGGAGGGGGGCCGGGACCGTCCCGACGGGCGCGGCAGTCCCGTTGCCGTTCACGCGCTACGCTCCGCGAGTTTGACTCGGCGCTGCGGCTCGACGACCAGGAAACAGCGCGCCGAGTGCCCAGGCGCGACAGGGAAGAGACCGGGGTGCTCCTGCGCGGTACGCTCCCAGGCATATGGACAGCGATCGCGAAAGCGGCAGCCGCTGGGCCACGCGGTCGGCGGAGGCACCGTGCCAGGAATCGTCGTTAGGCGATCGCGTGTGTCATCCACGCGCGGCATGGCAGCGAGCAGGCCCTCGGAATAGGGATGCGCGGCGGCGGCAAAGAGCCGCTCCACGCCCGCCTCCTCCACGATCTCGCCGCCGTACATCACGAGCACGCGCGATGCGGTTTCGGCGATCACGCCCAGGTCGTGTGTGATGAGCAGCACGGCCATGCCGAAGTCGCGCTGCAGCTCGCGCAGCAGCTCGAGGATCTGGGCCTGCACGGTGACGTCCAGCGCCGTCGTTGGCTCGTCGGCGATGAGCAGGGCCGGGCGCATAACGAGTGCCATCCCGATGAGCACGCGCTGTCGCATGCCGCCCGACAATTGGTGCGGGTACTGCTTTGCCCGCTCGCTCGGCGATGAGATTCCCACTCGTTCGAGCATCTCCACGGCGCGGCGCCACGCCTCTCGTCGAGAGGCTTTCTCGTGGACGCGCACGACCTCGGCGATCTGCTCGCCCACGGTGAAGACGGGATTCAGCGCTGTCATCGGTTCCTGAAAGACCATGGCGATCCGGCGCCCGCGCACGCGCCGGATGTCGTTCTCCGAGAGCGTGAGCAGATCGCGACCCTCAAAGAGGATGCGGCTGGCGGGGTCGATTCGGCCCGGCGGTTCGATCAGGCGCAGCAGCGAGAGCCCGGTGACACTTTTCCCGCAGCCGGATTCGCCGACCATGCCGACGATTTCGCCGGGCGAGATTTTGAACGAGACCCCATCGACGGCGCGCGCTGTCCCCGCCGCCGTGGCGAAGGTGACGCGCAGATTCTGCACCTCGATGAGGGTGTCGGATGTCGCGCGGTCGCGCGGTGCGGGATGCGTCATGCGTCGTGAAGGTGCCGTCCGCTCGCGACATCGCGCAAGCGGTCGGCGATGACGTTGACCGCGAGTACCGTGACGACAAGTGCCAGTCCAGGCGCCGCCACAATCCACCAGGCTGTTGCCGGGTACTGGAGCCCTTCGCGCAGCACGTTGCCCCAACTCGCCTGTGGATCAGTGACGCCGTAGCCAAGGAATGAGAGTCCAGCCTCGACGACGAGGGCCGCACCGACGCCAAACGTCGCGGCCACGAGCACGGGAGACGCCACGGACGGGAGCAGGTGCCTAACGGCGATGCTCAGCGGCCAGACGCCAAGGCCGCGCGCGGCAGTGACGAAGTCTCGGTGTTTCACGGCGAGTATCTGCGTACGGACGAGTCGTGCGGCGCCGAACCAGCCACTCAAGCCGATCACGACGATGAGCGCCACCACCTCGAGCTGACCCCAGAGGGCGACGACGCCTAACAACAGAAGGATGCGTGGTATAGCCAGCAGTGCATCCACGATGCGCATCATGAACGCGTCAATAAAACCGCCGGCCAGCGCGGCGACGAGACCATACGCCGTGCCGATGAACGTCGACAGGAGCATCGCGAGCACGGCAATCGATAGCGAAACGCGCGTGCCGTACATCATGCGACTGAGCACGTCTCGGCTATAGGAATCCGTCCCGAAAGGGTGCTCCGCGGTAGGTGGGACGTTCTTGAGCCCCACCGGGTCTGGCTGTGCGATGGGGCTGTGCGGGGCGAGCACGGGGGCGAGGAGCGCGATGAGCGCGAGCGCGATCAGAAATGCCAGTGCGACTCGGGTCGGGCCATGACGCCAAAGCGCGCGCAGCCTGAACGGATCGCTGCTCTGCGTGACCGGCGTCGCGACGGCGTCAAACGACAGCGGGGTTGCGCGATTCACGTTAGGCCGATCTCGTGCGTGGATCGGCGATCAGCGCTGCGGCGTCCGCAACGAAGCTTCCCGCCACGACAAAGAGGCTTCCCACTACCAGACTGCCCACCACCAGCGGATAGTCGTGCGCGGCGAGTGCATCAACGATGGTGCGACCCATGCCGGGCCAGGAAAACACAGTCTCCACAAAGACCGCTCCGCCAACGAGCGCGGGGAAGGAGAGCCCCATGAGAGTGATCGTGGGCAGGAGGGCGTTGCGCAGCGCGTGCACGAAGAGCACACGAGGGGGCGTCAGGCCCTTGGCCTTTGCCGTGCGGACAAAGTCATCGGGGAGGATGTCCAATAACGCGGCGCGCTGATAGCGACTCACGACCGCGCCGATGATCAACACCAGCGTCGTCGCCGGGAGCACGAGATGCTTCGCGACGTCCAGCAGGCGCTGCAGCGGCGACATGAAGCGCCACATTACCGGGTCGGTCATGTCTCCCGTCGGAAAGAGCGAGAGTTTGTACGCAAAAAGCGTCATCATGACCAGCGCGAGCAGATACTCCGGGATCGACGCCAGCGTAAGGGAAATGGTACTCGCCACGGAGTCGAAGCGCGAACCACGGCGGTACGCCTGCCAGGCGCCAAGCGTTATGCCTAACGCGAACGCAAGGACAAGCGCGGTGGACATGAGCAGGAGGGTGCGTGGCAGCGCATCAGCCAACACGGCTCCTACCGAGCGGCGCTGGACGTAGGACTCGCCCAGATCGCCTCGCACGAGCCGACCCATGTAGCGCAGATACTGCTCGCCTAACGGGCGGTCGAGTCCATATCGCACGCGGATCTGTCGCGCCATTTCAGCGGTGATGCGCGAATTCTCACGCATCGCCGCAAACGGTTCCCCGGGCGCCGCATGAATCAACACAAACGACACCGTCGCCACGAGAAAGGCGACGACGAGCGCGATCGACGTACGCCGCACGACGAGTGCTAGCATGGACGCATGGGCGAAGACGAGGGAGCCTAACAGTACGACGTCAGCGACGCCACGTCCACAAATCGCTCACATAACGCTGGCGCGCGCTGCGCATCGCCGCCGCGAGCACGTCGTCCAACTCGAGCATGCTCGACTGGGTGTCGAGCCGAGCGCGCACTTCGTCGAACAGCGCCTGAGCGACTTCGTCAAGCGCCGGTTCGCGCCCCATTGCCTCACGGAGCGTTGCGGCGGGGGCGACGGCAGGCAGTGGCACGTCCGTTAGGCCCGCGACGCGACCCTGATCGTCGTCAATCAGAATCGAACCGTGTTGCAGGAAGGCGTCGTTTTCGCGGAGCTGTGCACTCCCCACGAGTTTGCGATCCCCAAGCACGATTTCCCCAGGCGCCGGAAGCTCGAAACAGGGCGCGCTTGCCGGCGGCGGGAAGCGACCCCTCTCGGAAGCCATGGCGATGCCGGCGCGCACGCCCAGCCTGTGGAGCGCGCCGAGCAGGATGCCATTGATCATGATATAGGTGGCGCGCAGCGAGTCGTCCGGCGACGCGGGGCCGCTCACGCTGTAGGTCACTTCGCGGTGATGCAGAACGGCTCGGCCGCCCGTTAGGCGTCGAACGACGGGGAGCGTCTGCGCCGCCGACGATGGACGGTCAAAGACGTCTCGCGCCCGCTGGTTTCGACCCAGCGACAAGGTCGCGGGCTGCCAGGCATACACCCGCAGCACGTATTCGCCGTGCACGCGCGCACGAGCCAGCAACGCCTCGTCCAGGGCCATGTTATCGGGCCCATCGAAGGGCTGTGTGAGAAGAAGCCTCCAGCGCATGGGCGTAGGCTAGCACGGAGCGATAGCACGGGGCCAGCCGGCGGGGCGGCGACGGGCGAGCGGTTGGAACGGGCGTTAATTTTCGCCTCTCTACTGCCTTTCTCAGCCGGCCATGACAACCAGCTCGCCGCCACACTCGCTCGTCGACAACGACTCATTCGTCCGTCGCCACATCGGACCGTCCGCAAAAGAAATAGAAGAGATGCTGGATGCGTTAGGCTACGAGTCGCTCGACGCCTTCATCGATGCGGTCGTCCCCGCCAGCATCAGGTTACGAAAGCCCCTCCGCATCGGGCCATCACGGAGCGAGCACGATGTGCTCGGCGAGATTGCGGCCAGCGCGGCGAAGAACGCGGTGTTCAGATCGTATCTGGGCATGGGATTCCACGACACGCTCGTGCCGCCGGTCATCCAGCGAAACATCCTGGAAAATCCCGGTTGGTACACGGCCTATACGCCGTATCAGTCCGAGATTGCGCAGGGTCGCATGGAAGCGCTTCTGGTCTATCAGACGATGGTGCGCGACCTAACGGGGCTTGAGATCGCCAATGCCTCGCTGCTCGACGAAGCGACGGCGGTCGCCGAAGGCGTGAGTCTCGCGCACGCTGTCGGCGACGAGACGAAGGACACGGTGTTCGTGGCGGCGGACTGTCATCCGCAGAACATCGACGTCGTGAAGACGCGGGCGTCCGTCCGTGGGTGGAACGTCGTCGTCGGTGACGTACGAAGCGCCGCGTTCGATGCAAAGGTCTTTGCCGTGATTGTGCAGTATCCGGCGACCGACGGCGCGATCCACGACTACAGAGAAGTCGCCGAAAAGGCGCATGCGGCCGGCGCCCTCGTGATCGCTGCGACCGATCTGCTGGCGCTCGCGCTCCTCACCCCGCCTGGGGAGTGGGGCGCAGACGTCGCCGTCGGGAATTCTCAGCGCTTTGGCGTTCCCATGGGATACGGCGGTCCGCACGCGGCATTTTTCGCGACGAAGGAAGCGTATAAGCGTTCCATGCCGGGCCGCATCATCGGTCTGTCACGCGACGCGCTCGGCAAACCTGCCCTGCGCATGGCGTTAGGCACACGCGAGCAACACATCCGGCGCGAGAAGGCGACCAGCAACATTTGCACGGCGCAGGTGCTGCTGGCGGTCATGGCCGGCATGT
>JBFMFA010000241.1:0-5582 GCA_040753195.1 Gemmatimonadota bacterium
TGCAAACGTAAAACGATCGACATCTATCCAGCCATTCGCGCTCGTTAGGGCGGCATCGCGGACGACTCGCGGTGCTCGGTGCGGAGGCACATAGGCGAGCAGATCGAACTCCGCGGTAGCGCCATTCGCGAACTCAAGGCGACGGTTAGTTGCGTCGACTCTGGTCACCTGGTGCTGCGGGTAGTAGTGGATTCCTTTGGCCTCGACGGCCTGCTTAACGGCTAGCGACACGTTCGGTCCTGCTACACCCATGGGAGCCGGCTCCGCAGCGTACAGAGCGATTTCGCTGGCGCCGCGTACGTTGTGGTGTCGCAGCGTCGCTTCGATCAACATCGCCGCCTCGTAGGGTGCAGCTGGACATTTGTAGGCCGGTGTCGCCGTGAGCACTACCACGCGCCCGCCACGAAACGTGGCCAGCGCGTTGCGTAGTCCTACAGCGCCATCCATGGCGTAGACGTTGAAGCCCGCCTGCGACAGCCCCGGCACGGACTCGGGGATCAGTTCGGCGCCTAACGCGATGATCATCGCATCGCCATGCAACTCGTTCTCGCCGACGCGAACGCTCCGCGCTGTGGCGTCGATGGCCGCGATCTCGCCGATAACGACGTCAATTCCTGTGCGACGCAGCCGTTCCAAAGGGCGTTTGATGCGCTCCGGATTGCGCTTCCCCACGGCAACCCACAGCAGCGACGGCTGAAAGACCTGCTCTCGGTCGCGCTCGATGAGAGTGACGCGGTGTCTCGCGGGAAGCAGTCTGCGGAGGCGCGTGGCAGCTACCACGCCGCCAACCCCTGCTCCGAGAACGAGCACTGTGCGCGTGTCAGTCGTTAGGCCTGCCATTGCCTCTCTTGTGTTAGAAGATGAGAACCTTCTCGGCCCACTGTGTCCAGCCCGTCAGCTCGTCGAGGGTGCTGCGTCGGGTGCCTTCAAGCAGGTCGCCTTCGCTGATACCACGCGCGTCCATACACGAGCCGCACACGCCGACCGGCACCGACCTCAACGAGATGACCTGCAGCATGCGGTTGATATTGTAGTAGCCCTGCGGCACACACTGACCGGACTTCGCGCATGCGGCGGCGTCACCCATGAGGAAGACGCGCAGATCGCCGCCGTTGCGCTTGGCGAGCGCACCGGCGAGGCGCAACGCGTTGTAGCTGCGTTCGCTCCCATACGGCGGGTCGTTCAGGATGAACAGCGTCTTCACCGCTCGCTCCTCCCGTTAGGTGCTATGAGTGAAAGCCGTCCGTGTCTATCCAAGCGCTTTCATGACCCGGCGCAGGCGCTGGTCGACCTCTGTCGCGACGGGAGCCAGTGCGGGATTCTCTACCAGCGTGAACATCGCCTTGGGATCAGCGATCGACACAACCACATCCCCGGTTGGCGTTTCCTGCACGACGACGTTGCATGGCAGGAGGAGGCCGATCTGCGGTTCAGTACTCAACGCAGTGTGCGCGAGCCTGGGGTTGCAGGCGCCGAGAATACGATAGCGCCGAAAGTCGACGTCGAGCTTCTTCCTGAGCGTCGCGGCCACATCGATGTCTGCCAAGACACCGAAGCCTTCCGTTTGAAGCGCCGCCGTGACCTTCGCGATCGCCTCGTCGAAGGGCACACGACCAAGCGTGCGCTCAAAACCGTACGTTAGTGTCTCTGTTGTCATCGGCGTTACCAGACGGCGTTAGGCATATCTACGCCGTCGTAAAAGTGAAGATCATACCGTAGGTCCCATCCGGAGCGCGCCAGCTGCCACCCATCATTCCCGGTCCGTGCGGTCCCGGACCGAGCATGCCTGGCGTGACGGATCGCCCTCCCAGACGGGCACACGACGCCTGGCTGATGCGCTGGCCGTTGACGCCCTGGAGGTTAGGCGACAGATGCAGGACGTACGTCGTCTTCGATTCCAGGACAGTGGACGGTTTGAACGTCAGCACCGTTCGATCGTCGGACCAGCTCGCGGTTCCGGCGATGAGAGGCCCCGTCAGCGAGCCCTTGTGTAGTACGACCAGCGCCTCCGTGCCGCGTAGCATAGGGTGGGTGAACGCTATGACGATCGGGCTCGCAGGATCAACTCCGGTTGCCGCGTTAGGCGGTACGATATTGAGCATAGCGGGGCCATCCGCTGCTGTCGGCTCAGCAACGGTGGACGGATTGCCGCAGCTCGAAAGTGCGAGAGTCGCGATGAGCAGAAAAACCGTTTCGGCGCGCATAGACATGATGGACTGGGCGCGCGAGTGCGCGCTCCAGCAAGGTTGCTGCCCGTGAACCGTCTTTCTGTCAGGGAACGGACTGGAGTAGCGTCTTCAGATCCCTGACAGAGCGCCGTGGTCTAGCACGTGAATCGTCGTGCTCACGCTACTCGAGTACCAAACGCACTCCGGCGTTCGCCGTAAACCCTGTGAGTTCGGTCCAGACGTCCGTGGTCCAGCGACCACCCTGACCGGGAAATGGACGAAGCAGCGGATCGTGGCGCGTTTGCCTAACGTTGCCGATGTTCTCGAGATTCAGAAAGACGCGCGCTGTCCCGGCACGTGTCGACACCCAGCGCTCGCCGAGGAGTCCGACGATCAGGTACGGACGACTGTCTGTGCGAAATGGATTGTGCTCCAGTGCCTGGCGCCCGGTATAGTAGAACTCCAGACCAACGCGGTAGCGCTCGTCCTGTTCGACGCTAGCAACCACTCCCGCCGTGTGTCTCGGAGACAGCGGTACCGTTCGTCGTTCCCCGGTGCCGGCGTCCCACTCGGTTGCCCGCAAATAGGCATAGGTCGCCGTTACCCGGATGGCATCCCGCGCCAGCCGCGCGAGCAATTCTGCGCCGGACGCGCGCGCGGCGAGCGGTGCGTTGACAAGCTCGATGCGGGGGAGCGCCGTCGCAGCGTTGCGCACCATCAATGGATGCGCGACGCGTGACTGATGCACGGTGCCGCTCAGTTCCAGCTCGCCTAACGCCGTGGCAAAGGAGCGTGTTGCGTCACCGGCCGCGTACCACGCGCGTTCACTACGAAGCGCCCCGAGTGGGCGCAGGGGCGTCAGGCCAACAGCGTCCGTCTCGTCCGTGAACGGAACGGGGGCGAAAGTGCCGCCACCGCCAGAGAGTCTGAGCGTCCACGGACCCGGTCGTAGCAGAAGCGACAACCGTGGAGCCACACTCGCGGCGTATTCGTTATGCGCATCGTACCGGGTACTCGCCGAGACGGAGAGCCATGTCGCCGGATCGACGTCGATCTGTGCGAGCAGCGACGGCACGCGAAAGTCGTAGTCGAATGCGCCATCGAGCACATCGCGGTTGCGGTATGACTCATAACCAAAGGCCGCACCAAGGACGTACGTCGTTCGACCGCGAGGCATGGCCAACGTGAGTTCTGCCAACGAGGTCGCGTGCCGATCGCGCTCCCTCACAGGGCCGAATCGGTGCTCGTGACGCTGGTGCATGCCGGACGCGCGCAGCGACAGGATATCGCGGCCGGATAGAAGTTGTCGGGCCACCACGCCCAGGTCGGTACGGCGTGTGTCCAGCGCTTCGACGTGCGCCGAGCCGGTCGGCGTCGTGCGCCCGCGAAGGGTGCCACCCGTTCGATCGTCGCTCGTTAGGCCCAACGTCACAAACGCACTGCTCGTGGGACGTTCGTAAAAGAGCCGCGGACGCAACACCAGCCGCGCATAACGCGGCATGTCGGCCCAGCCATCGTCGTCCAGATCGTTGCGTCGCTGCATGTGACCGGATGCGAGCAGCGTCGCACCCCAAGGCGAAGCGCCCTGACGCGTGGCACCGAAGAACACGGCGTCGGTTCCCCCGCGAGTCGTCTGGTTGATCAGCACCTCGCGCACAGGCTCGTGCCCCGGTCGCCGAGACAGCAGGTTCACAACGCCGCCGAGCGCCGCGCCGCCGTACAAGGCAGACGCGGTTCCCTTGATGACTTCGACGCGCGCGAGATCGAGCGGCGGGATTTGCAGCAAACCAAGTCCACCCGCTTGCGACCCGTACAGCGGCAAGCCGTCTGCCAATAGCAGCGTGTAGCGGCCACGCAGCCCATAAACACGAACGCTGGCTGCACCTAACGCTGCTGACGTGGTCTGCACGCGAAGCCCCGACGTCTCGTTCAGCATCATCGCGATATCGCCCGGGGTCATCGCCACTTTCTCCGCCACTTCCTCCGGATCAATCACTTCGACTCGCAACGGAGTGTCCTCCACTCGACGTTCCGCCCTCGTCGCGTACACGACGCTCCGCTCGATGGTGGCCGCGGCCGCGGCGAGCTGAATCACAATCGCGGTATCGGCACCCGCTGCCAGGTCCATACGAACGGTGTCGGGGGCATACCCAAGCCGAGCCACGGTAACGACGTGAGATCCTGGAGTAAGTCGAAAGGTGGCAGTGCCGCGGCTGTCGGTTGTGCGGGTCACTGTCGCGACACGCACGGCTGCGCCAGCGACTGGCAGCGCATCAGCCTCCACTCGTACGCGTAGAGTGGCCGCTGTGGCTTGGGCGCCAGCATCTACAGCGCGTGCAGCGATTGCCAGGAGGAGGACGGGTGCGAATGACGTCATGCAGCGAGTGTTACGGACAAGGCTGTCGGCAAGCATCTCTCCAGTAAAGGTACGTAGGCGTAGATTGCGACGCCCCGTTCGCCTGCGAACGTGCCACCTAACTTGGCCCAGTACAATTGCGCAATGCCTAACGCACCATCGAGCCGTCGTGAATTCCTCCTTTGTAGCACCAGAGTCGCTGGTGCAGCCGGGCTGGCACCCTCGCTACAAGGCCTCGTGGCTTGTTCCGCGGCGTCGTCAGCTGCTGGCACAGCACCGGTCCCGCGCCGAGCTGTGCGCGGCGAAGGGGGATACGGCGACATCCAGCCCGCCGGACCGGAGTTGGCTCTGCCGAGTGGCTTCAGGTACTCGGTGATCAGCCGCGCAGGAACACCGATGTCGGATGGCAACGCAACGCCGAATGCGTTCGACGGCATGGCCACCTTCGCGCTGCCTAACGGCAATGTGCGACTCATTCGCAACCACGAGAACCGAGATAACCCGCTGACTGCCAAGGTGAAAGGTGATCCGGCGCGCGCGTACGACCGGCGTGCTGGCGGCGGCTGTACGTCGCTGGAAGTCCGTCTTGCGGCGGATGGTTCGGCTACGCTCGTGCGCGACTTCGTGAGCCTCAATGGGACGTTCATCAACTGCGCCGGTGGCCCGACGCCGTGGGGTTCCTGGCTCTCGTGCGAGGAGACGACGGATGGCCGCGCGCAAGGGTGGGGTGAGCAGCACGGTTACATCTTCGAAGTGCCGGCGAGCGCGGAAGACGAAGTCGAAGCAATCCCGCTCAAGGCGATGGGCCGCTTCGTTCACGAGGCAGTCGCCGTCGATACGGACACCGGCATCGTCTATGAAACCGAAGATCGACTGCTCGCCGGCTTCTACCGATTCATACCTAACGAGCGTGGCGTGCTCCGCGCCGGTGGCCGGCTGCAAATGCTCGCGATCCAGGGGCAGCGCAATGTCGATCTGTCGTTGGGGCAACGTATGGGGGCGCGGCTGCAGGCCGGTTGGGTCGCGATTGACGATCCCGACCGCAACTCAGTGTGGGA
>JBFMFA010000242.1:0-5572 GCA_040753195.1 Gemmatimonadota bacterium
GCCAACTCGTAGTGCCACGGTAGCCGCCGCGGGATGCGCTGCCCGATGCGCTACCTCCGGCATGCCCTGATCGTTTTCCACGACGTGGACGCCGGCGATGACGACACGCGCAGCGCCGCTTGCAGCACCGGCGCCCGCGGTCGCCCAGGCGCCTGCCGGCGCGCCGTCCTTGTCCCGCACGGCCACCAGCCGCTGATCCCCTGTCGTCGCCGACGGCTTCGTGAAGCGCACTTTGAGCAAGCTATCGTTCCGCGTTAGGCTCAAAGTCACGGCACTCCCTGCGGCGATGGCGCGGTACTCCGCTACGAACCGTGCCAGACTGGTCACGGATTTCTCGTTCAGCGCTGTGATGCGGTCGCGCTTCACCACGTCAGCACGGCGTTCTGTCGCCGAACCCTCGAGCAACACGTTGTCAACAACGACGCTGCTGCCTTCTTCCTTGAGTATGGCGAACTGGCCGGGCGCGATGACCACGACCTCTCCGTCCGCTCGTGACATGGACAATTGCTGTGCGTTCGCCGAGCCGCCGAGGAGCATACCTAACAGAACTGCTGACTTGCGCATGTGCGTTGCTGCCTGATTGAGGACCAATCAATAGTCACCGCTGCGTACGTCGGCAGGCCGCTCGATTCTGTGTGAAATTGGTAAGATCGGCGCGGCACTCGCGGCCTCCTGGCGTTCGACGCCGAGCGAGCCGCCAGAGGAGATGCTCTCTACTGACTCCCCTTTGCTTTTGGAGTACGGTGTGGCGGCGGGGGAACTGTTTTCACAGAGTCGGTGACACGAGCGGCGCCAGCTAGCGGGTTCGCGGGGAGCGTCGGCGTCGCTTGCGAGACTTTCGCCGTGTTTGCTTTGGCTGAAACGCGGCTCGTCTGCGCCGTCGGTTTCTGTTTCGCTTTTGCGCGCAGCCGTGCATTTGCGGAGTCGACGACGCTGCTGCGTGCTGGTTGCGCTGCTGCACTCGCGGGTGCGAGGGCCAACACCACCACGCCTGCCAAGAAAGCGCTCGCGATTTTCACTGTTCCTTCTCCTTTCCTTCGATCCATGTCGATGTGCCGGCCACGCTGTCGATGCGGGCCGGAAGAGTCTTCAGTATGGCTGGGGCACCCTGACAGCCGGGGTCGTACTGCACTTTCCTAACGATGGTCCCCACCTTGGCCCACAACACAACCATCGGAAGGTCGGTGTAATACTGCCCGCATGTGGTGCTGCCGTATACGTATGCCGTGTCCAGCGAGGCAAAACCGCTCTCCGACAGAAGGGACTTGATCGCGCGAAGATCGCCGTCGCGTACAGTGCCCGTTACGGCTCCGGTGACGGCGACGTTCTTCGCGCCGGTGAAAAGCACTCGGCCGCTTTCGAAAAGCTCGACGCGATATTCGGGGCAGTTCCCGCGGCAGGCTCCGCGCTCCAAGGCAACCACGAGCGAGGTGTCCGCGCCCACATCAGCCGCGGGTTGGGCGTTGCGGCGGCACGATGCGGCGCCCATCGCGGCAGCGATCAGAATCGTTAGGGTCCGCGCGGCGCTCACGGAACAAGCGCTCCTGTCATCGCGTTCACGACGCGCGTAACACTCGACACGCCGTCGCTGACGAGCAGCTCCACGCTACCGACTGCGCCTAACGCGCTGAGGTCGAGCGCACCGTTGCGGCTGACGCCGATGATCTCCCCAGTGCGCGGCTCGCGCACCAGCAGCATGCGCGCCGCCGACGATGACCATGTCAGCCTAACGCCTTGACCAGTGCGTGTCGTCGTTACCGAATTGCGCAGACTCGCGTCGGCCCGTGACGTCCGCGTGCGCGAATCCATCCGTCTCCTGCCGCCAACTTCACGTACGGAGACGTTCACGATCTGTGAGAGGGTCTGCGAGTCCACGGGCACGGCGACAACAAACCCCTCGTCGTCGGGACGCGCATCGGAAACAACGAATGGCGAGAAGCGTTGCGAGAAAAGGCGTTTGCCGTTCGCGCCGAAGCCTTCGACGACGAACCGACCAGCCGGATCATGGCGCGACGGCCGCGCATCCATCGCAAAGGAGGCGTCAATCGTTGCCTGGCCCGCGTCGACGGCGCCGGTGATCATGAGTACGGAAGCAACGGTTGGAGAGATCATGCCGGCCGGCACACCGTTAGGAAATCGCGCGCGCTGGTCCATCACGTTGTTGTAGTTGTACACGCTCACCCACTGATTGTCGCAGTAGCTCATGATGTCTGTTGCCGTAGGAGTCTTGATCAGATTCCCACCGGCGATGTCCATGCCGTACGTTCCGGTTTCAGCGTTCGGGAATGGGTACGCCGGATCCGGCCCTGCTGCGCCGCCGCAGGGCGCGTGACGCAATCCGATCGCATGCCCCATTTCGTGCGCAAACGTTAGGCGGCTCTCAAGCGCTCCAAATGGCGTTGCTTCGTCGATACCGACGGCAGACAGCGCGGGGATGCCGCCAGCTAAGCCCAGCACACCGGACGTGTATCCGACGCGCACCACGCCGTAGTAATAGCTGTTCGTCACCTCGGCGCGTCGCGCAAGCTCGAGGTCACGAACCAGTTGACTCCACTCGTTGAACGACTGGCCGAGTAGCGTGTAGTCGATGGAGAATGCCTGACGAGTCGTCACATTCACCGTCGACAGCGGCCAGATCGAGCGCAGCAGCGACGCGATTGTCGTCGTCGCCGAACCGACCAGTCCCGAACGGTTCTGCCGAACCGGAACGAGACGAACGTTGAAGTCCGACACGGTGGTCACGTTGAGTAGCTGCGGCGTTCCACTCAGCGGGAACGAATTGTCAGCCTCGTTCGACTCCGTCACGGCGTTCTGCGGATCTACGTCGGCGACGATCGAAACGCCCGTGCGAATTAACGATCCTGGAATCAGGATATTCGCGGAGCAACACCCTTCCGACACTGTCAGCGTCGGCGCGACGGTCGCCTGGAATGTCTGCAGCAACGTGGCGCCCTGGAAAACACGGACGCGCACAGAGACGTCGCCCAGCCCCGTGCGGCTGCCGCGCAGGAACACGCGCGCGACCGCGTCGCGGTTCTCCACGAGTTTCACGGAGCCGTTGAGCTGCTGCACGGACTGTACGATGTACATGGCGGCGATGTCGAGATTCGCAGTCCCGGTTTGCGCCTGCGTGACGGTTACAGTCGCCGATGCCGTTTTCGACGGATCAACCACGGAGCGCGCAAGAATTGTTGCGGAGCCAGGTGTGATGGCGCGGACCACGCCGGTGGTTGAGACGACCGCGACGGCGCTCGTCAACGATTCCCATGTGACGGCGGTGTTTGCATTGCCGCTCACGGTCGCCGTCAGCTGCTGTGTTTGTCCGGCAGATAGCGTGACCGCGTTAGGCGTTACGGCTACGCTGATCGGCGTCGTCGGGTTGATGAGCAGCGCCGACAAGTTGTACGGACCGACCTCGCCAAAGTTGAACGTGGTGGCGTTGACGATGTACTGGCCTGGCGGGAAGTTCGCCGTAATGCGCGCGTTTGTCGACGACTGACTCACATCGTCAGCCTCGACGAGAATCTGTCCCGTCGCGGCATCCTGCAGGATCAGATAGGCATCGACAGCCGCGCTGGTCATGTCGATCTGCAGCGGCATGGTGGTCGGCACGACGAGAAGCCAGCGCTGCGTGAACGGTATGGGCCCAACGGCGCTGACTGCGCAGTCGCTGCTCGTTAGGGTGCTGTTCGTGCTCTGCCCGACGCCAATCCCGCGTGTAACCGCGCAGGGATCGGCGATCACGTTCATATTGAGCCCATACGGTCCGACTTGTGCTGGCTGCGCGCTGGCGACGACGAGATAGCGACCAGGCTGCAGTTGCACTTCGATTCGGGCGTTGAACCCGGCGCCGGCATCGTCGTCTTGCGCGACCAGCTGCCCGGCAGCGTCGAATATAACGAGGAACGGATCGATTACCGCGCTACTCATGTCCACGCGAACGGTGCTGGTCGCAGAAATCGTTATGTCGTACAGATCGACCAAGCGATCGTCGTTGAGTCGGCAGGAAGTTGCCGCAGCGAGCGCACCAGTGAGCGCCGCCGGCAGAACGGTTGCCCGACTCGCGACACACGGCTGCGGCGCAGGAGCGACGGTGAGTTGAAATGCGCCGTAGCTGTTGGGATCGAACGTATTGGCGAGGATCGTGTATTGGCCCGCGGCAAAGCTCAGCATAACGCGAGCGTTGGTCCCGCTTCCGCCGTCATCGTCCTCGGCGATTACGTTCCCGCTGCCATCGAGGACGAACAGGTACGCGTCGACGACGGCACTGGTCATTTGAATCTCGAGAGTCGCAGCAGCGTTCAGCGTGAACCTGAATGCCTGGAGAACAGTTTGGTCTTGCAGGCGACAGTCGGTGGACGCCAGCGTGCCGGAGAGAGTCTGGCCGACGGTGATGGGCCGCGACGACTGACACGGATCGGGCGCCGCAACAGTGACAGTCGCGGTGCCGCTGCGCCCTTCAGACGTGGCCGTGATCGTCGCCGTTCCCACGGCAACGCTCGTCACCAACCCTGTCTGCGACACGGTGGCCGCTGCCGGATTGGAACTCGTCCATGTGACCGCACGGCCTTGCAGGGGTGTGCCGTTCGCGCCAAGCGTCGCTGCCTGTAGCTGAACTGGATTGCCGCCGACGATCATCGACACGTTAGGCGGAGTCACTACCACGGACGCGACCGGTGTGCGAACCGTCACGGTGGCCGAACCGCTGCGACCTTCCGCGGTCGCCGTGATCGTCGCGGTCCCATCGGCAACGCCGCTGACCAGCCCTGTCTGCGTAACAGAAGCGATCGCCGGAGCGTCGCTCGACCAGGTGACAGTTCTGCTGAGCTGTGCGCCGGTGGACGATTTCGGAATTGCGCTGAGCTGAGTGGAGCCTCCGGGCTCCACGCTGACAGTCGACGGGGAAACTTCTACGCTCGCCACCGCGACGACCGCGGGAACCCCCGTGCCGTCGCCACCTCCTCCACCACACGACAACAGCGCCAGCGAGACAACGACCGAGACAGCGTAGCGAACGGCAGCTTGATACGAACGCATGTGGCGCGACTAGGGAAACGAGGGCCGCTGAACCTATTCAACTACACACGAGGCCGATAGAAGCGTTGCTCGCACGCGCGTGGCGTTGCGATGACCGCGGCGCAACCGACGTCCGGAGTCTCCCCACACGCCGGCTGCATGTGGCCGACAGACCGGATTCGCGCCCGGCCGCATGCTTCCGTGGCATTGATGCGGAGGGAGTCATGGACGCGTCCACTCACATCGGCGGCTTCGTTGCTCCGGGCTTCGAGGAGGTCCAGAGCGAGTTTGCCCGCAACTTCGCCGAGCGTGGCGAAATTGGCGCCGCGGTTGCGGCGTTCTGGCGCGGCGAGAAGGTGGTGGACCTCTGGGGCGGTTGGCGCGCGCCTAACGCGGACGAGCCGTGGGAAGATGATACCATGGTCGTGGTCATGTCCACGACCAAGGGACTGGCCGCGATGACACTGGCCGTCGCCAACTCTCGCGGCTGGCTGGACTACGATGCGCCGGTCGCGCGGTATTGGCCTGAGTTCGCACAGAATGGGAAGTCGGCGAT
>JBFMFA010000243.1:0-5557 GCA_040753195.1 Gemmatimonadota bacterium
AACTTCGAAGTGCACCAGGGCGACGTCATCCGCTTCACCCTCGTGAGTGGCGTGCATAACGCGAACTTCCTTCCCGACTCGAACCCGGGGAGGCAGAACCTTCCCGCGGCCAGCCCGCTGCTCCAGGTCCCTGGTCAGACGTACGACATCGCCGTGAACTTTCCCCCCGGTCGCTACTACTTCCAGTGTGATCCGCACGCCCTGCTTGGTATGATCGGCCGTGTCCAAGTCGAGGATGAGGACAGGTAGTCAACACGCATGCGTAGTCCCGAGCTTCGCGGCATCGACCTGCTGCACGACCCCAGCTTCAACAAAGGAACTGCGTTCACCGAGGAAGAGCGCGATCGGTACGGCCTGCGTGGTCTGTTGCCGCCGCGGCACCTAACGCAAGACGAGCAGATCGATAAGGTCCTCGAGAACTTTCGCGCCGCCGGTTCGGCGCTGCAGCAGCACATCTACCTGATCTCTTTGCAGGATCGCAACGAACGGCTCTTCTATCGAGCGGTTATGGACCACCTCGATGAGATGATGCCGATCATCTACACGCCGACAGTCGGGCTCGCGTGCCAGATGTACGGCCACATCTGGCGTCGGCCTCGCGGTCTTTTTATTACCGCGCGTGATCGCGGCAACATCGCGCACGTATTGCGGAATTGGCCTAACGCGCCAGTGAGAGCCATCGTCGTCACCGACGGTGAGCGCATCCTTGGTCTGGGCGACCTCGGAGCCAATGGGATGGGTATTCCCGTCGGAAAACTCTCGCTGTACACGGCCTGCGCCGGTGTCGACCCCGCGTGGTGTTTGCCAATTACACTCGATGTCGGTACCGAAAACGAGCAGTTGCTCGGCGATCCGTTCTACGTGGGACTGCCGCAGCGCCGCTTGCCCCAAACTGAGTACGACGCGCTCATCGATGAGTTCATGGGCGCCGTGCACGCCGTTTTCCCACAAGCGCTCGTCCAGTTCGAAGATTTCAGCAACAGAAACGCATTTCGCATCCTGCAACGGTATCGTGACCGCGCGTGTTGCTTTAACGACGACATCGAAGGAACCGCTGGCGTGACGCTGGCCGGTTTGTATTCGGCACTGCGGCTACTGCGAAGTCCCCGCTTGAGCACACAGAAGCTGCTTTTTCTCGGGGCAGGCGAAGCAGGAACCGGGATTGCGTCGCTTGTTGTCCGCGCGATGATGGATGATGGATTGACCGAAGACGAGGCGCGCAGGCGCTGCTGGTTCGTCGACTCGCGCGGCCTCGTTGTGAAGCACCGCACTGATCTCGCCGAACACAAACTTCCGTACGCGCACGAGCATGCGGCACTACACGATCTTCTTTCGGCTGTCGATGCGCTACGGCCCTCCGTGTTAATCGGCGTCTCCGGGCAAGCGCAGGCATTCAGCCGCGAGGTGGTCGAGGCGATGAGCGCTGTGAACGAGCGACCCATCATCTTCGCGCTGTCGAATCCCACAGCCAACTCGGAATGCACCGCCGAGCAGGCGTACGCGTGGAGTGGCGGTCGGGCGATCTTCGCGAGTGGCAGTCCGTTTGCGCCCGTGCGGCACGGCGATACGACGTTCGCCCCGGGGCAGGCGAACAACTCGTACATCTTCCCCGGAGTCGCGTTAGGCGTCATCGCCAGTGGGGCTCGCCGCGTAACGGACGAGATGTTCATGACGGCAGCGCGCACATTGGCTCAGCTCGTCGAGGAACCCGATCTCAGTCGGGGCCGCATCTTTCCGCCGCTCGCTCGCATCCGTGAGATTTCGACGGCGATTGCGACGAATGTCGCGCTCGTTGCGTACGAGCGGGGCCTGGCAACCGTCGCGCGACCGCATGACGTTCGCGCGTTCATCGCGGCCAAGATGTACCAGCCGTACTATTAGCCGATGGATTGGTTCGTCAAGGCATTCATCAGGGCGAGTCTCGCGTGGTTCACGTTAGGCATCGCACTGGGTCTGGCGATGGCTGCGGTGCCGTCGTGGGCCGTATATCGGCCGGCGCACGCCCACATGAACGTGGTTGGCTTCATTACCATGATGGTGTTTGGGGTCGGCTATCAGCTCCTGCCGCGCCTGTTCGGCTACAAGCTCTACAGCAACAGCCTGGCGACGGCGCACTGGTGGCTGGCCAATGCAGGCCTCGCCGTGATGGTTGGCGGCTTCATGAGTGCACCGCATATCGGTGCACGAAGTGCCCCCATCACCGTGGTCGGCGGGTCGCTGTTCACGATCGGGGCGTTCAGTTTCGTCGTGAACCTGTGGAAGACCTTCAACGCCGCTGACGCCCGGCATCGCGAACGCCGCGCAGCGGACGCGGGGCGGATGCTGCGCACGATGGACGAGTAGGGACGTGCCGCTGCCTAACGCGTAAACGCAGGCTGCTCGCGTCGGACCAGACCGGCGACTTCCACGGCAAAACGCTTGACCTGGTTCCAGTCCGTGTATTCGTGGTCGCGTGACGTGTCGGTCGATCCACCACCCTTTGCCGACGCCTTCTTCATATACCAGCGCAGCAGGAAGTTGTAGCGAGTGTAGTTCACCGCGCCGGCGAAGCTCACCCGAATTCGAGGTGTCCACGCGACGCGGGTGAGAAACTCATCGCGCAAGCGTTCGGCTGCAGCCCGTTCGACGGGACTTGTGCTGCCCGCGGACCCACTGACGGAGTAGAACGCCGAGGGCTTGCTGTTGAGAAGCACCGCTTCTTTGCGAATGAACTCCTCGACTGACTTCTGATGCCCGCGAGCAATGATCGAAGAACCCACAACGATCGCATCGAAGTCCGCCAACGACTGGAACGGTAGCGGTTCCGCAGCGTTCGCCACGGTCACTGCATGACCGCGATCTCGCAAAATGCTTTCAATCCGCGTGGCGATTTTTGCTGTTTGGCCGTAGCTGGTGCCGTAGACGAGCAGAGTTCGAGGATTCATGCTGGACTCCGTGAGAATACAAATGGCCCCTGGAATGTGACGCACGCACAGGGTCAGGCGCGTCGGTGATCCCAGCGCCGCCGCGTCAGGAAAGGCCGTACGCGGACCGCGTCCCTGCCGCCAGAGGCCGCCTAACGGCAGTGAATCCCCGACTCATGAATGAGCACTTGCCGGACGGTGTTCGCCGCGCTCCCCCTCCATCGTGAATGTGTCATGCGAAGGAGGGGTTATGAGGTACGCGCGACTGCTGGTGCTTGTGGCTTGCATCACTTCGAGCGCTAGCGCACAGCGACCGGCTGCTTTTCGTCCGGAGCTTCGGCCTTTTGTAGGCGCGTTCATTCCAACGGGCGGCTTACGCAGCGATTTCAAAACGGCGACGATGCTCGGCGGTCAAGCAGCGCTTGAACTGTCGGATTACGCGCACATCGTGGGGACTTTGGCTTGGACCCACGGACACAACAAGTTCACCAGTCTGTCGGACGACGTGACGTACATCTGGCAATACGATCTCGGTGTTGAGCTCAACACGATCCAGCAGCTGAATGAGAACTGGCTCTTCCGTCCATTCCTTGGCGCTGGCGCTGGTGCACGGACGTATGACTACCAGGCCAAGGCCATCGGCTCGCAGACGTGCACAGCCGGTTATGGCGCCCTCGGCATGGAGCTGCAGCGTGAGATGATCGCGTTCAGAATCGAAGGCCGAGAGTATCTCAGCTGCTTCGAATCGCCGCTTTCCGCGAAGAAAGTGACGCGCAACGATATTGGCCTGGCGTTCGGGCTCGCGTACCACCTCAGGTGAGTACGACGCTCCGAAACCGACGTTAGGCTGATATCCGATAACCGGTGCCGATGAGGCGCCGGTTATTTCATTGGTGTATTCCAATCGCGGTGCCGCCTAACAGTCACGCTGCAGGTAGTTCCCTGACTGAATGTCGGCAGGAGCGGCGCGCGAAATGGAGTGTTCCCCGACGCAGCGATGCCTGTCGCTGGACGATCTTTGGCACCAGTGCCCGCCGTGTTGGAGCTGGTATGCTGATGCTAGCCGATGGCGAATCCGTAGTGGTCGCCGAGAAGCCTAACGGACACCGCGAGTGGTGGGGCCTCCCACCGAAACTGCAGGTGCTCGATCGGGTCATGCCTGTGTGGGATGCCACGCGCGTAGTGCGCCGCGTGGTCGACGCATCTCCCATGCTTGTCTACGATTCGATGCTCGACGCCGATTTCCGTGATGCCGTTCGCAATCATGCCGTGGTCAGATCGCTTTTTGCGATCCGCGCGGCGGCTGAGTGGATTGCGGCGGCAGCGCGTCTGCGGCCCTATCGCAAAGCCTCAACCGTGGGGCCGTTGAGACTGCGCGATATGCCATTGCGCGGCGAGTGGGTGGTGCTTGGCAAGGACTGGCCTAACGAGGTCGCATTCGGTGCCGTCGGACGATTTTGGGCTGGCGAGACGCGCTGGGTAAATACAGGCGCGGGCGAATTCCAGACGTTCGACAGTCCGGGCTTTGCCAAAATCGGCTGCAGCATCTATCTGCGCGCGCTGACCGGAGGTCGCACGCTGGTGACGTATGAAGTACGCACTCGCGCTACAGACCACCACTCGCGGCGTGCCTTCCTCAGGTACTGGCATTTCGTCGCGCCGTTTGTTGGAGTCGTCATGACCGCCTTGGTCAAGACGATCGAGCGGCGAGCGACTGTGCGGGCGAGAGTGGTCTGATGACTCGATCGCGCTCGGCACGCGCGCTGATGCTCGCAGCGGGAGTGACGCCACTTCTCATCGGCTTTTATGCGGTCGCGCAACCGTGGTATCTCGACTGGGGAGCGACGACCGCGGAACTGAGTAGGACTCTTCCTGGTGATGAGATCATCCCGGACGCACGATCGCAGCACACGCGTGCCATCACAATAAACGTCCCTGTCGAACGTGTATGGCCATGGCTGGCCCAACTCGGCCAGGATCGCGGCGGCTTTTACAGCTTCGACGTGTTGGAGAACGTCGTTGGCTGCAGAATGCCCGTTGAGGACTATCTGCGGCCGGACAAACAATCGTGGGCCATCGGCGACAAGTTGTGGATGTATCCGCCCGACCGAGCCGGGGGCGTTGGCTTCGCCACTCTTCGCGTGCTCGTTCCGAGCCGCGCGTTAGGCTTCGCGACGCGGTCCACCGGCACGAGCCTCGACGAACCGGAAGACGGCAGCTGGTCGATGGTGCTCGAACCGATTGATGGCGGATCCACGCGACTGCTCATTCGTGGGCGCCTGGCCAAGGGACGTTCCGCGTTAGGCGCGGCCTTCGATGCGTCCGTATTCGCGCCGATGCACTATGTGATGGAACGCCGCATGATGATCGGCATCAGGCAATTGGCTGAGGGGAGCAGTCGAGAGCGGATGCTCAATCACGCGCACGTGCTGCTCTGGACCGTGACATTCGTTCTGTTTCTGGTCGCTGGGTGGCGCGTGCTGCACGGCAATGAAACCATCCGCTCACTCATGGCTTTCGTAGCCGGTGGCGCGGTCTTCCAGGTCCTCACGTTTCTCCAGCCTTCGATACTGGTCGGAGAAACGCTCGTCGTTTTGCTCCTGGCACTCCCTTGGTGGCCCCTCAGAAGCCACGCACGCACGCGTATAGAGGGG
>JBFMFA010000244.1:0-5557 GCA_040753195.1 Gemmatimonadota bacterium
TGATGTTCACCGTCGCCGCCATCAGCGGCGGGATCTGGGCGCTCTCGCGTACCCCGCTCGAGGCGCTCCCGGACCTGAGCGACGTGCAGGTCATTGTGCAGGCCGAATACAACGAGCAGGCGCCGCGCATCGTGGAAGACCAGGTCACCTATCCCATCGCCGCCGAGATGCTCAAGGTCCCCGGCTCGCGTACGGTGCGTGGCTACTCGTTCTTCGGCGTCTCGTTCGTCTATGTGATTTTCGAGGACGGCACCGATCTGTACTGGGCGCGCTCCCGCGTACTCGAGTATTTGAGCGGAATCAAGGGGAAACTCCCCGCAACCGTGACGCCCACGTTAGGCCCCGACGCCACCGGCTTGGGCTGGGTCTACCAGTATGCGCTGGAAGACACGACGGGCAAGCTCACGCTCGCCGAGTTGCGCAGCGTGCAGGATTGGTATCTGCGTTATGCACTCACTGCAGTGCCAGGTGTAAGCGAAGTCGCCAGCGTCGGCGGATTCGAAAAGCAGTATCAAGTCGACATCGATCCGGCGAAGCTCCTCGCCTTCGGCATCCCCGTGACGCGGGTCATGAGCGCGATCCAGAACGCCAACAGCGACGTCGGCGCGATGGTGATGGAGCTCTCCGAGCGTGAGTACATGGTACGCGGGCTCGGCTACCTCAAATCCATCTCGGACATCGAGAACGTCGTCGTCGATGCCACGCCTAACGGCACGCCCATTCGCGTGGCCGAGCTCGGCAGCGTGCAAATCGGGCCCGCGGTGCGCCGTGGAGTCGCCGAGCTGGACGGCCGCGGCGACGCGGTGGGCGGCATTGTCGTTATGCGCTTCGGCGAGAACGCGCTGGAGACCATTCGCAACGTCAAGACCAAGCTCGCACAGGTCGAGAAGGGGCTCCCGCCGGGAGTCGTCGTGCGAGCCGTGTACGATCGCAGCGACCTGATCGAGCGATCGATCGAGAATCTGCGCGGCAAGCTGATCGAAGAAAGCGTGATTGTCGCCCTCGTCTGCATCGTCTTTCTGCTACACGCCAGCTCGGCGCTCGTGGCCATCATCACGCTTCCCATCGGTATTCTGATCGCGTTCATCGCCATGCGCTACGTCGGCGTGGGCGCCGACATCATGTCGCTCGGCGGCATCGCAATCGCCATCGGCGCGATGATCGATGCAGCGATCGTGATGATCGAGAACATGCACAAACACCTCGAGCGGGCGGCGGAGCGAAAGGCACTGAGTGAGGGACGCGCTGCGAGCAATGAGGGGCGCAGGTGGATCGATACAAAGCACCTAACGGCACGTGAGCGCTGGCAGATCGTCATCGAGTCGTCCAAGGAAGTGGGGCCGGCGCTCTTCTTCTCCCTCCTCATCATCACCGTCTCGTTCCTCCCGGTGTTCACGCTCCAGGGGCAGGAAGGACGGCTATTCCGTCCGTTGGCTTTTACGAAGACGTTCTCGATGGCCGCGGCGAGCCTGCTTTCCGTGACGCTCGTTCCGGTCGCGATGGGCTTCTTCATTCGAGGCCGGATCTTCAAGGAGCAAGCGAATCCGATCAACCGCGCGTTGATTACCGCCTATCGCCCAATCATTACCTGGGTGCTCAAGAATCGCTGGCCAGTGATCTCGGCGTCGTTGGTCGTGCTCGTCCTAACGTGGCTCCCATGGTCGCGACTCGGCAGTGAGTTCATGCCGCGGCTGGACGAGGGAACAGTGCTCTACATGCCGACGACGCTTCCCGGCGTGAGCGTCGCGCGGGCACGCGAGATTCTGCGCATCCAGGACAGCGTGCTGAAAACATTCCCCGAAGTCGAGCATGTATGGGGAAAGGCGGGCCGCGCAAACACAGCCACCGATCCCGCGGGCCTCGACATGTTCGAGACGACGATCATGCTCAAGCCCGAAGCCGAGTGGCGACGCGGGATCACCTACGATGGACTCATCGCCGAGATGGACTCGGCGGTGAAGCTCGCGGGTGTGACGAATGCGTGGACGATGCCGATCAAGGGACGCATCGACATGCTCGCGACGGGAATTCGCACGCCGGTCGGGATCAAGATCTTCGGACCCGATCTCGCCGAGCTGGAACGGTTAGGCAAGCAGGTCGAACAATCGGTGCAGATGGTGCCCGGGACGCGCAGCGCATTCGCCGAGCGCGCCGTGTCGGGTTACTACCTCGATATTGATATTGACCGAGCGGCGGCCGCGCGTCACGGGCTCAACGTCGGCGACGTGCAGACGGTGATCGCGACGGCGATCGGCGGGATGACGATCACGCAGACCGTCGAGGGGCGCGAGCGCTACGGCGTGCGCGTGCGCTATCCGCAGGAGCTGCGCGATACGCCGGAGAAGTTGGCTTCGGTGCTCATCCCGATCAGTCACAGCCGCGGCGGAGCCTCGTTAGGTGGCGGCGGCGCAATGGCTGGCATGGGCGACGCACCGGCAGCCGCGCCGGGGCGCGCAGGAGGCGCACCACAGGTCCCGCTGGGCCAGGTCGCGACGATCCGCAAGGTCGCCGGCCCGATGGTCGTGCGCACCGAGGATGCCATGCCTACCGCATGGGTTTACGTCGACGTAACGGATCGCGATATCGGCAGCTATGTCGCCGAGGCGCAGGGCATGGTCGAGAGCGAAGTCACGCTGCCGCCAGGGTATTCGATCGTGTGGAGCGGGCAGTACGAATACATGCAGCGCGCGAAGGAGACGATGAAGCTCGTGATCCCTGCGACGCTGGCGATCGTCTTTTTGCTCCTGTACTTCAACTTCAAGAGCGTGGGTGAGACGCTCATCGTGATGCTGTCGCTGCCGTTCGCGATCGTCGGCGGCATCTGGTTCATCTGGGCGTTAGGCTACAATTGGTCGGTCGCCGTGGCGATCGGATTCATCGCGCTGGCAGGCGTCGCGGCGGAGACAGGTGTGGTGATGCTCATCTATCTGGATCACGCGTGGCAAGAGCGAATAGCGGGAGGACGTCGAGCCACGCTGCGCGATCTCTACGACGCTGTAATGGAAGGCGCTGTGGATCGCGTGCGGCCGCGGATGATGACCACGGTGGCCATCATGGCAGGTTTGCTCCCGATCCTGTGGGGGAGCGGCGCCGGGGCGAGCGTCATGAAACGCATCGCGGCGCCGATGGTGGGTGGGATGATCTCCAGCACGATCCTGACGCTGGTCGTGATTCCCGCGATTTACTCGTTATGGAAGGAGCGCGAGGTGCGCGTCGCGGATGCAGTGCGCGACGTACCGGGCTCGGCACCTCAGCCGGCCGGTGCCGGCGCGCTGACGACATGAATGAC
This sequence comes from Gemmatimonadota bacterium, assembly GCA_040753195.1. Classification (GTDB taxonomy): domain Bacteria; phylum Gemmatimonadota; class Gemmatimonadetes; order Gemmatimonadales; family Gemmatimonadaceae; genus DASYRX01. The sequence goes on from JBFMFA010000244.1 coordinate 3,290, forward strand.
ATCAATCGACGGAGCGATCTATGAGCAAGAAGACTTCTAGGAGCAAGCGGCGGCCGGAACAGCCGGCCCGTCGCCTAACGCGGCGATCCTGGATCGGGAGCGCGGTGTCAATCGCGGTGCTTGGGGGCCTGGGCGTGGCGCTGAAGGGCGGTTGGCGCGGACGCGGCGAGGCCAAGAATCATCTCGGCACGATGACCGTGTACAAGAGCCCCACCTGTCAGTGCTGCGAGCGCTGGGTGCAGCTGATGCGCGAGGCCGGTTTCACCGTGGCCGAAGAGAATCGAGCCGATGTGACGCCGATCAAGCGAGAGCGCGGTGTGCCTAACGCGCTTGTGTCATGCCACACGGGGTTGATCGACGGCTATGTGTTCGAGGGACACGTGCCGCCGGATCTCGTACAGCAAGTGCTGCGCGATCGTCCAGCGTTTGCCGGGCTGGCAGTGCCTGGGATGCCGCAGAGCGCGCCCGGGATGGACATTGGGCGCGAGCGCTACGAGGTGATCTCATTCACGCGGAGCGGCGAGACGGCGACGTACGCGGTGCGGTCATGAACACCTGACGATTCCGCTCGGCGCGGTACCCTAGCGCGAAGGTCGTCGACGATGAGCCGCACTCACGCGACGGGCTAACGCGCGCGGCGCTCATCGCTCCTTCAGGAAGCATTCAGGGTCGCAGGCTAGGGTTCTGACATGAACGGCGTCAGCGCGGCGTTTCATGTGTGGACCGGCGTCATCATGCTGGCGCTGGCTTGGCCGCACGTGCCGCTCGCGCAGCACCCGACAGGTCACGAGATCGTCGAGCGCGTCGAGAGCTTGCTCTGGGGGAAGACGCTGCAGGCCGATCTCGAGATGACCGTCACCGCACCGCGGTGGCAGCGCACCGTTTCCATGCGCGCGTGGATCGAACGCCCGCGGCGCTCCTTCATCAGAATCCTTGCGCCGGCCAAAGAAGCCGGCATCGGCTCGCTGCGTATCGGCGCCGAGATGTGGAACTACCTCCCGACGATCGAGCGCACGATCAAGATCCCCCCGTCGATGATGCTGCAGCCGTGGATGGGCTCGGATTTCACCAACGACGACCTGGTGAAAGAGAGTAGCCTCGTCAACGACTACGAGCATCGAGTCCTCGGTGTCGACACTATGTCCGGCGTGGACGTTTACGTGGTGGAAGCCGTCCCCAAGCCCGATGCCGCCGTTGTGTGGGGACGCATCGTGCTCCGTGCCCGCAAGGCTGACTTCGTTCCACTCAGCCAGGAGTTCTACGACGAGCGCGGGGAGCAAGTGCGCGTCATGACCTACTCGGAGGTGCGCCTCCTCGGCGGCCGCGTGATGCCGACGAAGTGGGAGATGCGGCCTAACGCGAAGCCGCGGCACTGGACCACGATCGTTCTCAAGCGCGCGGTGTTCGATGCGCCAATCGAGTCCGACATCTTCACGCAACGCAACCTGCAAAAGCCATGAGTACGTCCAACGTCGTTGTGAAGCTGGAAGGCGCCACCAAGGTGTACCGGCAGGACAGCGTGGCCGTGAACGCTTTGGCGGGCGTGGACCTGGAGATTCGCAAGGGTGATTTCGCTGTACTCGTCGGCCCGTCCGGATCCGGAAAGACCACGCTGCTCAATCTGGTCGGCGGGCTCGATAGTCCGACGAGCGGCCGCATCTGGGTCGGGGGCGAGGAGATCGGCCGCATGAGCAAGTCGCAGCTCTCGAGAATGCGTCTGCGCCAGATCGGATTCGTCTTCCAGGAATTCAACCTGATTCCCGTCCTGTCGGCGCTCGAGAACGTGGAGTTCGTGATGCTGCTGCAGGGCGTTCCGGAACGCGAGCGCCGCGCCCGCTCCCTCGCGCTCCTGCGCGAGTTAGGGCTGGAAGGTTTGGAAGAGCGCCGACCTAACGAGTTGTCAGGTGGACAGCAGCAGCGCGTGGCTGTGGCGCGTGCCATCGCGGCCGAGCCGATCATCGTGCTCCCGGATGAGCCGACCGCCAACCTGGATTCGAAAGCCGGTGGCGCGCTCATGGATCTGATGCGGCGGCTTAATGAGGAGAAGGGCGTGACGTTCGTCTTCTCGACGCACGACGCGATGGTTGTGGAACGAGCGCGGCGCGTGATCCGGCTGCGCGACGGCCGCATCGAGGCCGACGAACGGAGAGCGGCGTGACGTTGTGGAGGCTCGCCTGGCGCAACGTCTGGCGCAATCGCCGACGCTCGGCGATCACCGTTTCGGCGATCAGCATTGGCGTTGCGGCGCTGACATTTCTGTGGGGGTTC
>JBFMFA010000245.1:0-5556 GCA_040753195.1 Gemmatimonadota bacterium
CCGGCGCATGGCGTCGAGCATGCGCGGCTGGCCCTGGCGCGTTACTGGCGCCGCTTTCTCGAAGGGACCATTCACGTGGTGGTCGTCGATCCCGGCGTTGGGAGTGAACGCGCCGCGCTAGCCGTCGCGAGCGCCGGCCGCTGGCTCATCGGCCCGGACAACGGAGTGTTGAGTCCGGCGCTCCTGGCCAACGATGCGCGTGCCGTAAGGCTGGACGTTCCGCCGAACGCGGCACCGACGTTCCATGGCCGCGACGTCTTCGCCCCGGCCGCCGCCGCGCTCGCCAATGGAGCGGACATCGAGACGTTAGGCGAGAGCTTTGCGTCGCCCATTGTCCGGCGCACGCCGGTGCCCGTACGGGGCGACGATGGCAGCGTGCTCGGCGAAGTCATCGCCATCGACCGGTTCGGCAATATCGTGACGAATCTCGTGACGACGGGCGATCACGTCGTCGAGTTCGCCCGCAAGCGCCTGCCGCTGCGCCACACATACGCCGATGTTCCGTCCGGCAGCCTCGTGGCGACCGTCGGGTCCAGCGGTCTCGTTGAAATAGCGCTGCGCGATGGCGATGCTGCCAGCACGTTAGGCGCCGAAATCGGCGCACCGGTACGTCTGTATCTCGTGTAGCCCGACTGCGGTTAGCGTCGGTCTATTGTGAGATATCCAAAAAGCGTCTGCGCATAAACACGCAGCTTGCGCGGAGCGCTCTCCCAGTTGTCGCTTACCCAGGCGGCGCCGCGATTCTTCAGCCCCTCGTGCGAGAATCCCGCCAAAACCCGCGACGGTTCCACGTACACGCCGACGTCGACTGGAACGTGAATCGTCACGGTGCCCAGCGTGACCTCGGTGCGCAATTCGGTTTCACCGGACCATGTTCCGGAGAAGTCGAGGTGCATTTCGCCGACCGACGCGCGGACGAGCATGGTTTCGACGTTGGCGTTCCCCAGTTGGTCGGCGACGACGGACGCTGCACCGGTGGAGAGCGTCATGTTCTTCATGCGCACCGGATTGGGCCGATCGAAGCGCACGCGCATGTCGCTCGCGCCGGACGACACGGCGAGCGTCGTGATCGGGAGTCCGCCGAGGTTGAGATCGCTTTCGGCCGCACCCGCCCGCACGTCGATGGCAAGCACGCCGGTACTGCCTAACGCGAGCTCCAGTTCGGACCTCCGACTGGCATCGCTCCCACGCCGCCCTTGGCGTTCGCGCGTTCCGATACGCAGCGACCCGCTGTCAGCGGCATAACGATAGATCGGCTCCACGGCTCGCGCGTCATACCGCAACGTGGCTCGATAGCGTACACTGTCGCTCGCCGGCTGGATGCTGAACTGCCCGATATCGTGCCGAACGATTACGGACAGGTTGTTTGTCGGCAGCGTCGTGCGTTCGACAGAAAACGCCTGTCGTTGTTGTGCGTGCAGGGCGCCGCCTGCGAGAAGCACGCCGGCTACGACGGCGACGCCGCGCGTCATACCGGTTCGTGTTTACGAGCTGCCGGTCTCCGCGCCGCGGCCACGCCCGTGACTGGAGTCGGTGTCTGCCACACCGCGGGGTCGGGCGGCTTCGCGGCTGGAGCCTCAGCGCGGCGGGTTCCGGCGCGCGAGAGAATCGTGGCTCCCAGTCCGGCCGTCACGCCGACAAACGTGATTGTCGCCGCGATTGCGCGCAGTGACAATCCGAGCGCAGGAACCGACGCCAGGGCAGCCGCGGCGACCCAGGTACCCATGAGCAGCACGGTGCCGACGATCACACCCCGTAAGGCGCTCCCGCGCGCCGACAGACGACGCACGGCGTCGCCGCCTAACGCTCCACCGGTGAGGCGGGCCACGGCGACAAAACTCAGCGTGACAAGGCCGGCGATGGCGAGGACGTAGGCCACAATCGCGAAGGGGATGAGCAGCACGCCGATGATCGTGACGGCGAGCCCGATGATCATGAGCACCAGCACCGGGAAGAGCGCCAGTTCGCCGGCCAGACCCACGAAGAATGACCGCCAGAATCGCGTCTCGAGCGTATCAACGACGCCTTCGAGATACGGCTGCGCGAAGACCAGCACGCCAATTCCGATAATGAGCAGGACACACAACCAACTGATCGCCAGGCTGACGCCGGAGGTGACGCGCCGTGGTTCGTCGCGAGCCGCTGGCGCGTCCGCGCTGCGGCTGAGAACGCCGCCTAACGTGCGAGCGTCACCTCCGACGCTGCCGCCCGCGCGGCGCACCGCACCTTCCACCGCGACCGCATCTCCCGTGACCACTCCACCCGCGGCGACGACCACGTCGCCGCCCAGCGCGATGACGTCTCCTTCGACGCGACCATGAATCGTGAGCGTGCCGTTGTACACAGCGACCGGCCCAGTCACGGTCCGCCCGGCTTCAATCGTTAGGTTGCCTTGCGTGATGGCGCTTTCGTCTGGGAGACGCGGCACGAGCGGGTTTTCTCGCAACCTGCCGATCGCTCGATCCAGCGAGATCAACGTGCGATGTTCGGCGCTCGCACTCTGTTCGCTCGGTGCCGGCGACTCGACCTGACGCGCGCTGTCGCGCTGTGCGCGCGCTCCAGTCCCAATGCCCGCAAATGAAACGAGCGCTACAACCAGAAGCGCTCGCACCTACGACCTCCGGCGGCGCGACGCGATGGCGGCTGCGCGAAAGCCGACGGCGGCCAGCAGGATCACGCCGATGGCTACGCTGATGGCGATCACACTACCTGTCGAGCCTGTTCCTTCGATCGCGCTGAGCGCGTCGCGGCCAAACACCGTTTCGAGAACGGTTTTGACTCCGCTCAGCAGCGTTGTGCGCGCCCGCTTCACTCCGACTTCGGCGAACAGCCACGCGGATTCGCTATTGAGCGCCGTCCAGACGCCCGCGACCGTGATCACCGACGCGATCATGACCGCAGCGACGCCGGCGAACCAGCGGGCCGCGGGCGTGCGCGGAACGAGTCGCCTAACGCTGTCGCGAAGGGCGACGTGCCAGGGTTCGAAGACTTGTACTTGTGCCATCACCCGGTAGGCAAAAAGCGGTGCCGGTCCGTGATGGGGGAGGTGATCCAACAAACGGTTCATCTCGCTGAGGCGCGCCAATTCCGTACGACACTCTGCGCAGCCGTCGAGGTGATCGCGCAAAGCGGAGGTCGCCTCGGACGAGTCGCCGTCGAGGATGTCTTCGAATTCGTCAGGAAGTAAATGCCGGTGTTCCACTTATGCCTCCGGCGGCCCGTACGGCAGAGCCAAAAACAGGGTTTCAAGCCTCATCGAATCGTAAGAATTCATTCCCGGGTCGACTCCAAGGCTTCCCGCAGCTGGTGCCGAGCCCGATGTATGTACGTCTTAACCGTCCCCAAGGGGAGGTCGAGTGTCGTCGCAATTTCCTCATAGGACCGCCCCTCGACGTGACGCAGCATGATGCACGCCTTGTATTCCGGTCGCAGTCGCGCAATCGCCGCTTCGATGGCCCCACCCAATTCTCGGTTCTCCATTTCTTCGAGGGCGGTCTCCTGCTTGGCGGCGATCTCGATCTGTGTCGCCTCGATCTCGGACGCCGTCCGTGCGTGAGGGGAACCGTCCATACTCACTGTGGCGATGTGGCGTTTCCGCAGATGATCGATCGCAACATTGTTGGCGATCTTGAATAGCCAGCTGGAGAGCTTGAACTCCGGCCGGTACCTGTCGATGTGGTTCAGAACTTTGATGAACGAGTCTTGAGCCAGGTCTTCAGCGGTCTCGCGATCGCGCACCATACGGAAGATGAGCGAAAAAACTGGGCGCTCGTAACGTCGCAGGATTTCTCGATAGGCAGCCTCACGCCCTTGTTGCGCGAGGGCGACGAGGTCGGCGTCGGGGAGGTTGACGAGGTCGAGTGATGGCGCCATTCGCGCGTGCGGGCCGGAAGCGTCGAGCAGCTTGTCAGCCCCGCGGGCATGAAGGTAATCGTTCCCGCGCGAGGAGAATGGGGTCGGCTGCTTGCCGCTCGGGTGTGCGGCGGGCAGTTTTCCGGCGCAAATGACAGCCGCTGGGCCAGAAACCGTCGAGGCCAACGAAGCCGCCGCGGCAGCTGGAGCTGGCGGCAATGCCGAAAGTGACGCGGACCAAGCGTCCACCAAACGCGCGTACGTCCGTCGCATCTTCTCAGAGATCGCCCCCCGCTACGATCTCCTCAATCATGTCCTGAGCCTCAATACCGACCGCGTCTGGCGTCGTAAAGCTGTCGCCGCGCTCGACTGGACTCGATCCCCGCAAGGCACGTATCTCGACCTCTGCGCCGGCACGCTGGACGTCTCGGTGGCTCTGGCGAGCGCCCGTGGTTTTCAGGGGCGCGTTGTGGCAAGCGACTTTGCCGAGCCGATGCTGCGTGTGGCGCTGCCGAAAGTCGCCGGGCGAGCGATCGCACCCGTGACGGCTGACGCCCTATCGCTCCCGCTGCGGAACGAGTCTGTGGACGGTGCCATCGTGGCCTTTGGTGCCCGTAACCTCGCCAATCTCGATGTCGGCATCATGGAAGTGTTTCGCGTCCTGCGACCGGGCGGGCGTTTTGTCATTCTGGAGTTCACGACGCCGCGCAATCCGATCGTCCGCGGGACGTACAACGCGTATTTCCATCATGTGCTTCCACTGATCGGCCGGCTCGTCAGTGGCCATCGCACGGCGTATCGCTACCTTCCGACGTCGGTCAGCCACTTTCCGTCGGTCGACGAGCTGGCAGAGCGCCTAACGCGCGCCGGATTTCAACGCGTGAGCTGGCGGTCGCTCACGCTCGGCATTGCGGCGATTCACGTCGGCGACAAACCAACCACACGTTCCTAGATGGCTCTGGACTCGTTGCAGGAATTCATAACCCAGCTGGACGGCGCCGGAGAATTGCATCGCATCCGGCAGCCGGTGGCCGCCAAGTTGGAGCTGTGCGAAATCGCCGATCGCGTGATGAAGATGCCGGGGGGCGGGAAGGCGCTCCTGTTCGAGCATGTGTTGCTGGACAATGGGGCGAAGTCGCCGTATCCGGTGGCCATCAACCTCTTCGGCTCCATGCGTCGCATGGCGATGGCGTTAGGCGTGGACAACCTCGATGCCGTCGCCGCCCGCATCACCGAGCTGATTCAACCGCAGGTCCCGGACGGGTTGCTGGCGAAATTGCAGCTGCTCCCGAAGCTTCTCGAGGTGGCCAAGTTTCCGCCGCGGCGAGGGAGCGGCTCCCCGCCGTGCCAGGACATCGTCTGGCGCGGCGCGGACATCGACCTCGGCAAGCTTCCCATCATTACGTGCTGGCCGGACGATGGCGGTCCGTACGTGACCCTAACGATGGTCTGTTCGCGGGATCCGAAGCGCGGCATCCGCAACGTCGGGATGTACCGCGTACAGGTGCTGGACCGCGATTCCGTGGCCATGCACTGGCAGCGTCACAAGGTGGGCGCTGCGCACTGGCGCGAGATGGCAGAACGCGGCGACCGCATGCCCGTGAATATCGTCGTCGGCGCCGATCCGGCGTCGGTGTATTCAGCGTCCGCGCCGCTGCCGCCTAACGTGGACGAATTTCTCTTTGCCGGATTCTTGCGCAAGTC
>JBFMFA010000246.1:0-5549 GCA_040753195.1 Gemmatimonadota bacterium
TGGCCTCGCTCTTCGGTTCCTTCGTCCAGCCGCTTTCGATCATGCTGGCGCTCCCCCTCTCGTTTTTGGGCGTGGCGTTAGGCTTGCTGGTGACGGGCGGATCGCTGAACGTGATGTCGATGATCGGCATCATCATGCTCATGGGCCTTGTGACGAAGAACGGCATTCTGCTCGTGGACTTCGTGAACAAGGAACGTGAACTGGGGGTGGATCGCTTCAACGCGATCCTCAACTCGGCACGTATCCGCTTGCGCCCGATCATCATGACAACGGCGGCGATGATCTTCGGTATGCTGCCGTTAGCGATCGCGTTAGGTGAGGGGGCAGAGCAACGGGCGCCGATGGCGCACGCGGTGATCGGCGGTCTCATCACGTCGACGCTGCTGACGTTGTTTGTCGTGCCGTGCGCCTACACGTTGCTCGATGATCTGGCGGCGAAGGTCACCAAGCGCAAGCCAACTACGCAGGAAGCGGTGGCTGAAGCTGCGTACGGCGACTAACCAGACGTCTCGTCAGTCAAAACGGCGCCCTGCGGGGGGCGCCGTTCTTGTTGATGAGCCCATCTAACGGGACGGACGCAGATCGCGGCCGCACCCGTTGTACGGCACGCCATTAAGATCCACGGTCACAGTGTGCGTCATGCTCTCACCGCTCATGACATCGGCGCACGCGGTTGCGCGAACATGCACCGTTAGGCGATTCCCGCCGGCGCGGGCCTCGTAGATTGTGACGCCAGCGGAATCGCGCGGCGCCGACGCAGGCGTGGTGACTTTTTTTTCGCCGTAGTCCGCCAGGAGATACATCGACTTCCCTTCGTCGATCTCGAGCATCCAGCCCGGCTCCTGACCGATCGCGCGAAAGTCGACGCCGCGAGTGCGCGCTGCGTCCCAGGGTGTGCTCGCTGACTGTGGACCCGCGGTGCTGTCAGTTGCCGCGGCCGTGTCCCCCGCGGCGTCCGGCGAACGCACACAGGCCGCGACCAGTAGGAACAGGAGAAAGCCTGAGATGCGCACTGTGACTCGGCCTCGTGGGAGAAGGTCTCCCAAGTAGTCACAGGGGTCGAGTGAGATGCAAGCGCGAGCCGCAACACTTGCTGGCGTCATTCTGGTGCTGGGTTGCAGCAGTGAAGAGTTCCTGCCTACCGAGCCGTTCCCGCCAAGAACCGGCGTGCAAGGGATTTCGATTACGCCAGCGTCAGCCTCGCTCGCAATAGGCGCACAGATCACCTTCACCGCGGTTGTGTCAGGCCCGCTATGTCCGCCGACGTGCGGCGTCGCATGGTCCTCATCCAACGTCTCCGTCGCTGTGGTATCAGACTCCGGTGTCGTCACCGCGCGTGCGCCTGGGTCGGTGATCATTATCGCGACGGCGAAAGGTGACGGAAACTGGAAGGCGGGGGCTCAAGTCACCGTTACGCCATAACGCCTCGCGCGAGTTTAGCTTCCCTCCCCGCTCGATCGAGGTGCAGGTGTCCGCGTTTTTCAAGCCCGATGGGTACAACAGCGCTTCGCCATACCTGATCGTCGATGGCGCAGCAGAGACGATTGACTTCCTAACGCGAGTCTTTGGCGCTCGAGAGACCCTCCGCTTGCCGGACTCGTCAAGCAGCGTGATGCTTGCCGAAGTGCGCGTGGACGACGAATAACGTCGCGTTAGGTACATGCCGACGCACGACTTCTCGCCTGAGTGGTACTCGATCTTCCTGAACACAATCGCGCCAACACAAACCGACGTGGAGGTGGCGTTCATCGCGCGGCAGTTACCGGTCGAGACGCATCCGCGGATACTCGACGTTTGCTGCGGACCCGGTCGGCATGCGAACCCGCTGGCGCGGCTGGGCTTTTCCGTGACGGGCATCGACCACAACGCGGCCCAAATCTCTCGCGCGATCGCCACGGCGCCGGAGACGGCCACCTACCAAACGCACGACATGCGGGATCTCGCCTCGTTGGACGGAGGATTCGATGGCGTGATCAACATGTGGGCGAGCTTCGGTTACTTCGATGCCGCGACAAACGATCGCATCCTGGCCGATATGGCGGCGATCGTGCGACCAGGCGGTCGGGTCATTTTCGACGTCTACAACCGCGACCACATGCGGCGGCTTGCTGCCAGCGAGACGCTTGAACGGAATGGAGTGACGGTGCGCACGAAGCGGAGCTGGTCGGGGAACCGGATGCGCGTTAGGCTCACCTACGGCACGGGCGCGGGAGACGACTTCGATTGGCAGCTCTACACGCCCGCGGAACTCGCGGCTGCCTGCCGGCAGGCGCACCTGGAACCGCTGCTCACATGTGCCTGGTTCGACGAGACGCTGCCGGCGTCGGCTGAACACGCGCGCATGCAACTCGTACTCGAGCGACGCTAGGTGTGCGCAAAGTACTGGTGATCGGTCCCGGAGGCTCCGGCAAGAGCACGTTCGCGCGACAGCTGGCGGCGCGCACGGGACTGCCGCTGATCCATCTCGACACGCTGTACTGGAGCGCGGGATGGGTTCCTGCGCCAAACGACGTCTGGGACCGGACGGTCGCGGAGCTTATCGCGGGCGATGCGTGGGTCATGGACGGCAACTATGGGCGCACGCTCTCCGTGCGTCTGGCGGCATGCGATACGGTCTTTTTTCTGGATCTGCCGCCGCTGGTCTGCCTCTGGCGGGTTTGGCGCCGGTCACGGGAGCATCGCGGACGCAGCCGGCCGGATCTGGCGGACGGGTGTCCGGAACGCCTAACGTGGGAGTTCGTCTGGTGGATCCTGACGTACCGCCGGCGAAGGCGACCGGGGATCATCAGCCAGCTCTCCGCGCTCGCCGATCACCAGCGGGCAATCGTCCTTCGGTCGTCTGCCGCTGTAAGGCGTTACCTCGACGCTCTCTGAGAGGATTGCTCTCTATCTGACCGTACGCAGACGTAGGGTGCCGCCAGGCAGCCCGGTGTCGTCTGTAAAGGAGATCGCCCTGGGAGGGTCGATGCCACGGATGTTGCCACAGTTACGGCTGTCGTTGCTCCTCGCTGTGCTCGCCGGGGCGACGCTTGGCGCGACGTGCAACGGCGACGATCCGGTCTTTCCGGGGGCGGGCGATAAACTGACCACCGGTACCTGGGGCGGGGTCAACGCCGGCGTGATCGTGAACGACACGATCGCGCACATTCACATCGCGTGCACGCTCGGCAACTTCCCCATGCCGGTCACGGTCGATGCGGCGGGCCGCTTCACCGTCGCGGGCACGTACGTGTTGCGCGCCTATCCGGTCCACATCGGACCCGATCTGCCGGCACAATTTCGCGGTCAGATCGCCCGCAGCCGCCTAACGTTGAGCATCACTGTAAACGACACGGTCGAGAGGAAAACGGTGAACCTCGGTCCTGTCACGGTGACGTTAGGCCGTGAACCGCAAATGGGGCCCTGTCCGATTTGTCGTGCGGAAATGCTAGGTCAAAGGTCAGAGGTCAAAGGTCAAAGCGGGCGAGTCAACTAGGTATTGAGCTCAGGGACGTCGGTGTCAGCCTCGCCGCGACGCAGCGCCTGACGTGCACGCTCTGCCAGCATGGTGTAGTTCTTGTGAATGCGTTCCAGCTCCTCGTCGTCCAGATCTTCCAACCCCAGGAGCACGTTGTGCGCGCCCAACGTTGCGCGCAGCAGCTCGTCCAGCTTCACCTGCACGGCTTCGGCGTCGCGGTACTGCGTGTTCTGGATGAGGAAGACCATGAGGAACGTAATGATCGTGGTACTCGTATTGATCACCAGCTGCCAAGAGTCGCTGTAGCCGAAAAGCGGTCCGGTGATCAGCCACGCGAGCACGACGCCGGTGGCAAGTAGAAACGACATCGGCCGTCCGGCCGCGCGCGACATGGCCTTGGCAAAACGGTTAAACCACACGCGCGATTTTGTCTGATGCATGGTAGTCGAATCCTCAGGACTGAACGCACACGCCCGTTAGGCGCCGCTCAACGATTGTCACTCCACATACGATACTGCACTTCCCAGCGCCCCTCGGCGGTCCGGTGCAGCACGTCGACGTACTTCGTCTCGAACGGTACCGCGGCGCCACCGTTTTTCGGGACGCGCTCACCGCGCAACGTACTGCGATATACGACCCAACCCGGTGCCAGAAAGCGCATCTCGTCGACCGCGATGCCTTCCGGCCGCACCGAATAGGGCACTGTTGCTTGCGATTGTCGCAACCACTCCGCGATGGCAGCACGTCCGACCGCAGGCGCCGCGTTAGGTGGCAGCACCAAACCGTCGACCGCGTAGAAGCCGGCGTATGTTTCTGGTCCCTGACGCATCGACCCGAACCATGCGCCATAGAACGCGGTGACCGACGCAGAGTCGGCCGCGCTCTGTGCGCGCGCGTGGTCCGGTGGACTGATGAGCAAGAGTGTCGCGACGATTATGGAGATACGCACGTGACCATCCGTTGCGGAATTTTCATCGAACATACGTAAGCTCGCGCGCGGATACATCATGCCCTCAAGCGACGGCGTCGGGAGCCGATACTGCCAGATATGGGCCGACTCTCCGTTGTGCACGTCCTGTGTTTCGCTTCCGTTGTGGCGTGCGGCTCGGGTGCCGGCGACGCTCCGGTTGACCCGCCGATTCCTCCACCGGCTGCTATTGCATCGATCAGCGTCAGTCCTTCGCTCCTGAAGCTGACTCCGGGTGCCACGGGGCAGCTCTCCGCCGAAGCGCGTCAGGCGAATGGCGCCGTCATGAGTGATGCCGTCGTTTCGTGGACCAGCTCAGCGCCCAACGTCGTGAGCGTGGATCGCGGCACTGTAATGGCAATTGCTGACGGCAGCGCGATCATCACGGCGCAATCCGGCGGTCACAACGCATCCGCGACCGTCACTGTGGAAACGCTGTATGACGTCGACGCGAATGGTGTTCCGCGTTTCATCGGGCGCGACTATATCGATCTCTCCAAGATCACTCGCGTATCGCGATTTCGTTCCGGCATCGGGCACGACTATTCGGATGATGTCGAGCGCTGTCGGAGCATGAAGCACTACTTTCAGCCGCCGGGGAGCGTCGACTGGGGGAGCATCGTCATAGCGGCGCCAGTTACGGGAACCGTGGCGTCACTGCAGAGCGAGACGACGTTCGGCACACAGGTGCAGATCGTTCCTGCCGCGCAACGGGCGTTCACGGTAATCCTCTTCCACGTGAAGCCTAACGCGTCGCTGGCAGTGGGCACCGCGGTCTCGGCGGGAGAATCGATCGGCACGCATATCGGGTCGCAGACCATGTCGGACGTGGCGATTCGCGTCAAAACCCCGCGTGGCCAGCGTTATGTCTCGTATTTCGACGCGATGGCGGATTCGCTCTTCCAGAGCTACGCCACGCGCGGGGTGCCGTCGCGCGGGGCAATGATCATCGGTACCGCTGAGCGCGACTCGAGTCCGTTGACATGCTCAGGTGAGCAATTTCAAAGTGCTGGCGTGCTGAATAACTGGATCGATCTGCAGTAGCACCCTTACGCGGCGTGCACGCCGGAGATCGCGCCCAGTTCGTTGCGCAGTCCTTCCGCCACGCGATCGGCCAGGGCCATA
>JBFMFA010000247.1:0-5528 GCA_040753195.1 Gemmatimonadota bacterium
CTCTGGTCCCTGCTTGCCTTCATCATCGGTTTCGTCGCCGCGTTCATTCTCGCGACCAAATACGACGTCATCCTGCTCCTGCAGGACCCCATCCGGCCGTACCTGGAGGGACGCCGGCTCATCGTGACGCACCCGGCCGATCCATTTCGGCTGACGCTCAGCGTGTCCATCTGGATGGGCGTGATCCTCGCCGCCCCAGTCATCTTCTATCAGATCTGGTCGTTTCTGGCACCGGCGTTGTATCAGCACGAAAAGCGGGTGGCGATTCCGGTTTTCTTTTTCGGAACAGTGCTGTTTCTCTGCGGTATTGCGCTGTCGTACTTCGTGATCCTGCCGATCACGCTGCGCTTTCTCTTCTCCATTCAGGCTGCCTCGCTCGACATGTTCATTTCTGCGCGCGAGTACTTTGGGTTTGCCATCGCGATGTCTCTGGCGATGGGCGCGGTCTTTGAGCTGCCGATCGTGATTATTGGTCTGACTGCTGTTGGGGTCGTCACACCGGCGTTTTTGCAGAAGTTTCGTCGTTATGCGGTGATCCTCTGCCTGGTGGCGTCGGCGATCATCACCCCAGGTGGAGATCCGCTCTCGCTGCTATTATTGGCGCTTCCGCTGTATGGGTTGTACGAAGTGAGTGTTATTGCCTCAGCCGTGGTGCATCGCCGCAAACTCCGCCGCGCGGCTCGTGACCTCGAGGGAGCGCCCGCGTGATGTGTCGCGGGTGGCGCGGTGCGCTGGTCGCCGCGCTCTCCGTCGCAGTGGCGGGTGGCTCGTTAGGCGCGCAAGCTCGGGATACCATCGGTCGCCGTGACCTCTCGCGGCGTGACACGCTCGCGCAACGCAAAGAAATCATCGTCTGGGCCGCACCCGATTCGGTGATGTCGGCGCTCATGAGTCGCCCCGGGTACGTCGCAACACGGTATCAAGGCGACACGGTCATCTTCCGTGCGTTGCAGCGCGTGCTACGACTCGTCGGTCGCGACTCAGCGCCGGCCGGCGTCGAGCGAGACCAGGCGACGCTGGTCGGCGACAGCATCCTCTTCAACGACTCCACAAAAATCGTGACCGCATGGGGCGACACGCTGGTGCTGCGCGATCCACAGCAGGGGCCCGACGACCTCGTGGCGCATGGACGCATGCAATACGACATCCTTAACCGGCGCGGCCTCGTGACGAACGTGACGACGGCTGTTGAAAGCGGCCAGCTGTGGATTGTGCACGGCGACGTGGCTGCGTTCGTCAACGATACAAGCGCCGCGGCACGCAATCGCTTCTACGCGAAATCAGGGTGGATCACGAGCTGTACGGAAACGGTGCCGCACTATCACTTCGCGGCAAAAGAAATGAAGGTGATCGCCGGGCGCTTGCTCGTCGCGCGGCCCGCGATTCTGTACATCGCGGACGTGCCCGTCATCTGGCTCCCCTTCGTCTTTCAGGACATGCGGCGCGGACGTCGCAGCGGCATCATCGCGCCGCGGCTGGGCTTCAGCGACATCGTGCGCAACAGCCCCTCCTACCGCCGGACCGTAGAAAACCTCGGCTACTACTTCGTTCTCAGCGACTACCTCGATACCGAGTTGACGATGGACTGGCGCAGCAACGCGCGCGCGCCGGATAACGATCCCGGCTGGCTGAAAGGGAATGCCATCTTCCGTTACAACTGGCTCAACAACTTCCTGAACGGCGACATCGGCTACTCGTACCACGCGATTCGCAACGGTCAGCGCAATCAGCAGGTCACGTGGAATCACCGGCAGACGTATTCGCAGCGCACGTCGCTGAATTTTTCCTTCAACTGGGCGGAGAATACCAGCGTCCAGCGTCAGGCGACGTTCAACCCGTACGTGGCGTTAGGCACGATCGCGTCACGCGGCACGTTCGCTTCGGCGCGCGGCCCGTTCACGATGAGCCTGGGTGGCGGTCAGAAGCAGTATCCCGGACGGGAGACGATCGATCGGGAATTTCCGACGCTGAGCATCACGTCCAAGCCGATCGAGATCGGTGAATGGCTCACGTGGAATCCGTCGTTCAACTACTCCAGCACGCAACGTCTGCACGACGACCAGCCGGCCGATTTTTCCTTCCGCTACATCCAGCGACCCGGTGGCGGGATCGATTTGGTTCCGCTCGATCGGAGCAACAGTTCAACGCGGATCGACTTCTCCACGCCGTTGCAGATCTTCGGATTCCAGCTGCAGAATCGCTTCTCGCTCAACGATCAGTTCAACGATTTCCCGTCACGCCGCGAGATCTACGACATCAACACTGGCGACGTCATCGACACCAGGGTCTTCGCGCGCACGTTTCAGACGAGCATCGACTGGGAGACGTCGTTCAGTCTGCCGACGTTCTTGCAAGGCACATGGAATTTTTCACCGACAATCGGCATTCAGAATGTCGATGCGGGCGGCCTCTTTGTGCGCACCGAGCGCACGGGTGGGAAGTTCGTGCGTCAGTCCAAGCGGCTTTCGTACGGAGCGTCGGTTTCGCCAACGGTGTACCGCATCCTTCCCGGGTTCGGCCCGATCGACGCGATCCGACACCAGGTACAGTTCCAGTCGAGCTATCGGTACTCGCCACGCGCCGACGTAAGCGACGAGTTCCTCGAGGCGTTAGGCAGAACCCGCAAGGGATACCTTGGCTCGCTGCCACAGAACGCGGTGACGTTAGGCTTCTCCACGAATTTCGAAGCGAAGATGCGCGCCCCTGTAAGCGACACGGGAACGTCGCTCACACAGGAAGGGCGGAAAATGAAACTGTTGTCGCTCAACTTCTCGTCGCTGGAATGGGATTTTGAACGTGCGAAGGCGACCGGAAACACAGGACTGACCACGGAGAACTTCAGCATCGGCGCGAGTACGGACCTGCTGCCGGGTTTCGATGTTTCGCTGGACTACTCGCTCTTCCAAGGGCAGACGATCAGCGACACGGCCAGGTTCAAACCGTTCCGCACCGGGCTGGGTGCGTCGCTGCAGTTGAATCCCAAGTCGCCGATCCTTGTCGGGCTGGCGCGCTTGTTAGGCTTCGACATCGATACGACGAGCCAGCAACTCCGCGCCGATCCTCAGCGCGCCCAAGGCAGCCAACTGAACTACAATCCGACGTCGCAGTTCGCCGCGGACCAACCATTCACAGGGAGCGTGTCGCGCGCCGCACCGGTGGGAGCGATACCGGCCGGCCAGCCATGGCAGGCGTCGCTGCGTTACACGTCCAATCGTCAGCGGCCCGTGTCAGGTCGCACCGTGGTGGACTTCGATCCGCGCACGCGCTGTGAGCAGTTTCGCCTGTTGAATCCGATTCTGTACAACAACTGCTTGCTTGAAGTGGGTGCCGCACAACCCAACGACCCGTCACTCGGCGGAACGCCACCCGGAGGGACGATCTTCCGCGTGCCACCACAGGAGAACCTGCAAGGGTCGCTGTCGTTCCACATTACGGAAAAGTGGGGCGCGCAGTGGGCGACCACGTACGATTTCGTAACCAAGGACTTCGCGAGCCATGTCGTGTCGCTTCAGCGTGAGCTGCACGACTGGGACGCGGTCTTCGCCTTTACGCGATCGCCCAACGGCAACTTCGCCTTCAACTTCTTCATCCAGCTGAAGGCCCAGCCGGACATCAAGTTCGATTACAACAAGAACACGTTGCCGCGCGGTATTACGGGACAGCCGCAGCAATAGTGATCACAGCTTGAAGTCGTGCGGTGGGGCCCCGACATTCCCCACATGACTGCCGCTGTGACTATCGACGGAAACTCGCTCACAATTGGCGACGTGGTTGCCGTCGCGCGCCGAGGGGCCAAAGTGGCGCTGCACAACGACGCACGCGATCGCATGAACCGGGTGCGCGCCGTTGTCGATCGGATGGTCGAGTCAGGGGCGGTGGTTTACGGCGTGACGACCGGCTTCGGCAAACTTGCCGAGGTTGCCATTCCGCGTGAACGGCTCGACGAACTGCAGACGAACCTCGTGCGGAGCCACGCCATCGGCGTCGGCCCCATTTTAACCGAAGCCGAGGCGCGGTCCGTCATGTTGCTGCGCGCGAACGTGCTGGCGAAGGGCCTCTCGGGACCGCGGCCAATACTCGTGGAGCGTTTGCTGGCACTGCTGAACGAGCGGCTGCATCCACCTATTCCAGAGCAAGGGAGCGTGGGTGCGAGTGGCGATCTTGCTCCGCTCGCGCACGTGGCACTTGCGTTGATGGGCGAGGGTGACCTGGTGCATAACGGGGAGCGACGGCCGGCGGGTGACGCGATGCGCAGCCGGTCGATCGAGCCCGTATCGTTAGGTCCGAAAGAGGGACTGGCGCTGCTGAACGGAACACAAGCGCACACCGGTCTGGCGGCGCTTCTGTTGAGTGACGCGATGGCCCTGTGGCGCACGGCGCACGTGGCCGGAGCGGCGACGCTGGACGCGCTGAAGGGGACGCCGGCCGCATTCGACGAACGGATTCACACGGCGCGCGGGCAGATCGGCCAGCAGCGTTCCGCAGCGCTGTTGCGTACGTTGATGACGGGGAGCGCGATCCGGGAATCACACCGGACGCACGATCCGCGAGTGCAGGATGCGTACGCATTGCGCTGCATGCCGCAGGTGTTCGGTCCCGCGTATGACGCGATCAGCTTCGCGCTTTCAGTGGTCAGTCGGGAGTTGAATGCGGCAACAGACAATCCGCTCGTTTTTGAAGACGGCAGCATCCTGAGCGGCGGCAACTTTCACGGTCAGTCCGTCGCCATGGTGCTGGACTTCCTCGCGATTGTCCTGACGAACCTCGCGACGATGAGCGAGCGGCGCATCGACCGCCTTCTCAATCCCGATGTGAACGAAGGATTGCCAGCATTCTTGTCACCGGAAGCTGGAGTGAATTCGGGGCTGATGATGCTGCAGGTGAACGCGGCGGCGCTGGCCAGCGAGTGCAAGGTACTGTCGCATCCGGCGAGTGTCGACACGATTCCGACGGACGGTGGCAAGGAAGATGTGGTGCCGATGGCGATGGGCGCGGCGATCAAGCTCCGCCGTATCGTGCATAACGTGAAGTACGCGCTGAGCATCGAGCTGCTGTGCGCGATGCAGGCATTGGAATATCGGCGGCCACTCCGTTCGAGTGCGACGATTGAAACCGCGCACGAGCGCGTCCGCAGGCATGTCGCCCCGCTGGCGCGCGATCGGTCGCTCGCCGCGGAGCTTGCAGCTCTGGCGGACGCCGTGATCGCCGGCGAGTTCGCCGACCTGGTGCCGTGGCCGGAATCCTAACGAGGTAACGATGACAGCGACGCTTCCGCCGCACGCCCCGCGTACACTCGCGCGACCCGCCGTGCGCGCTCCGCGCGGCACCACGCTCTCGTGCAAAGGGTGGCAGCAGGAAGCCGCGCTGCGCATGCTCATGAACAACCTCGATCCGGACGTCGCCGAACGACCAGACGACCTGGTTGTGTATGGCGGGACCGGGAAAGCGGCGCGAACGTGGGAAGCGTTCGACGCGATCGTGCGCACATTGCGCGCGCTGGAGAGCGACGAAACGCTGATCGTGCAGAG
>JBFMFA010000248.1:0-5523 GCA_040753195.1 Gemmatimonadota bacterium
CGTCAGCGCGTCGCGACCGAAAAGGGCCGGGTACATGGGAATACCAGCCTGCATGGTGAGCCACTCATCGCGCTCGCCGCGCAGCAGCGGCAGGGACGCAAAGTCCTCGACGTGGCGCGTGATCACTCGCTGTGCGATGTCGTGGCCCGGCGTTGTGATGCGTGCCAGGCGTCGACGCCACGAGAGCCATGCGTTCTCGCGATCCCCTGCATCGGCGTCAGTCATGCCTAACGCTCCGAGTGGACGTACGCTGAGCGTCATGCGGCTCGAAGCCCCTCGCGCCAGATACACAGCCGACACAAGCTTGCCGTCGGCCTCTACCCGCCAAGTCGCGTCCCCGTCCATATCAATGATTGTGGCGTAGTCGCCACTCGCGTTTTCCAGACGCAGCCCGTCGCGAGTGTAGACGCGGGGCGTCCGGCCGGCTGGTTGGGATGCCGCGGTGAAAACCGTGAAGAGGTCCGCGAAGTCGGCTTCAACCAGCCAGCGCGCCTCGAATGCGATGGGCTCGAACCACCGGTTGTTAAATGTCGCGCTGACAACAAGGCGGTTAGGCCTAACGTGAAAGACGCTCTCGATCTCCAGCGCGCGATGCGGCAGACCATTGGCGTCTCGCGAACGTTCATCCCGTGCCTGGCCCGAGCCACCTCCGCCAAGCTGCGCGAACTCGGGATGGATATGTGTAAACAACACGCCGCGCTGGTCATCCTGCGCTGACTCGCAGAACCACGGCTGCTGGCCGTTTATCTCAAGACGCAGAACGCTGAGGTGGCGTGCCTCACTGTGGAAGAACCCAGCCATCGTGCTCTGGCGCGCGTCGATACCGCCGCCGCGCCGTTGCATCACGAGCAGGGATCCACCGGCCCATGCGCAGCTCAAGTCCGCCACGACATGCGCCCTAGGAGGCGCCGCGCTGTTGAAAGACGTTAGCTGCGCGGGCGCCTGCCTAACGCGGCTACGTCGAGTCGGTTTGACGTCGAGCACAGCTGATTATGCAACGACAGGCCGTGCACGCGGATGCAGGACCGCTCCATACATCCCGCCGACGATGGCTCCATACATGAGATGTTCAACAACGAACAACGTGGTGTGGGCCGCGCCCATGTTGACGAGAAAGGCGCCTGGCGCCGGCATCTGTTCCGGGATCATGGGATGCAACGCAGGCATCATGGCCATGAACATGCCAGCCACAACGATGTGAATGAGCGAGAACGCCGCGCCGAGCCCAGCGCTTGCGCGGTGCGTTACGTACTCGAAGCCTGCTGCGTAGGCGAGCGCGATAACGGCTGAGATCATTAGGTGGATAACGAGGCCCACTGCCCAGGTACCACTGCTTGGAGCACTGCCCAGCATCGTTCCAAGCATCATCTCGGCGTCCAGTTGCATTCCACCTGCACGAGCCAGAAAGCCGAGGATGCTCATCGCAATGCCACCAGCGAGGCCGGCATAGATCGCTTTACCGAGTCTCATAAAACCTCCGTGTGGCGTTAGGCTTCGCAGGCCCTATGCCGTGCTTCGTGCGTCACGCACGGGTCCGGAACCGCATAAAGCCGCGTTCGTCTAACGGCAGCGGCACACGGCAGGAGCCAGGAGGATCGCTCTTCACTCGCGGGTTTTAGCGACGGTACCCCGGCCCGCGTACAACCACCTCTGGCTTCGCTCCCGTGTGTTGGCCATCGCGCAGCACCGCCACGCCGTTCACGAACATGTCACGCACGCCAGTAGAAAGTTGGTGCGGCTTGTCGAATGTGGCGCGCCGCGCCGACTAGCGGCTATCGCGCCTAACGCGATCCGGTGCCACTGCTCGGGGCGGTAGTCCCATGCGAGCCAGCACCTTTTGATAGCGCGGTTCGATAGCGAGTGGAGCGTACGCTGGATCGCCGCGGACTGCACCCAAGCCGATTTGGTGCCGGTCCGCCAACAGCTCGAGGTAGCGCAGTGCGGTCTCACGATCGCCCTTGCGCGCCGCCAGGATCAACCAGAACCAATCCCAAATCGGCTTCGGCATTGACACAAGGAGTTGCTCGAGCTCAACTCTGCGACCTGCAGCCACATACACCTCCGCGAGGCGACCCACGAATTGGCTGTTCAGCTGCGTCGCTATTTTGCCTTCGGCGATCGCGGAGTCGAACTGCTGCGCGGCAAGGAAAGCGTGGCTCAGCGCGTAGCGTACGGGCGCGAGGTTTGGATCCAGTTCCACCGCGGCTCGTCCCCAACGCACGGCCGAGTCGCCGTGGCCGGCCCATGCGTGCGCGAGACTAAGCTCGCCTAGAAACATCGGATTCAGCGGGTCGATCCGGACCGCTCGCCTGTGTTCCGCGATGGCTGAGTCGGGCCAGCCATTAAACCGGAGATAACCGCCGTATTGCCAGTGTGCCTTGCCGGATCCGGGGTTGATCGCGATGGCATGCCGGAACTCGCGGTCTGCTTCAACCCACTTCCAGTCGAACATGTAGAGGAGCCCCGCCCGGACCACGTGAGCGTCTGCGTCGTCCGGGTCGAGCGCGAGCGCTCGATCGATCGCAGCTTTCGAAAGTCCCAGCACCTCGGCCGGCGGTTGCTCCACATGTGTCGCGCCGACCATCGTCTGATACGTTTCGGCGAGTGCGACGTATGGTGCCGGGTCGTCTGGGTCTATACGAATGGCTTCTTGAAAGGCAGCGATGCTTTTTTCGAAGCGCTTTGGGTCGAACGAGTTGGCGATGAGCCGGCCTCGCGCATAGGCTTCGGCAGCACGTGGGTCGCTGACGCGATAACGCGCGAGCCAGCGTCGCTCGTCTGACGTAAGCGGCAGACGTAGCGATTCGAGTACAGTGCGCGCGACCTGCTTCCGGAAGCGCTCGAGGTGACCCACGTCGGTGACGAACTCGCGTGCCCAAGGCGCCACGGAGGCACGCCCGCCGCGCAGTCGCAGATCGAGCGATATGCTGTCGCCGCGCAGTAGCGTGAGCGTCCCTTCCACCAGGACGTCAACATCCAGTTCCCGCGCGATGGTGCCTAACGGGCGGTTGGATTCCCGATATCGCGCCGACGATGCAGGTCCCGTCACTCGCAGCGCACTGACGTGCGCGAGATCATCTATGAGCCGCTCGTGGATCTCATCGGCGAGCGGACGCCCAGCCGAGTCCGCGACGATAGGCAAGAGCGCGATGGAGCGGATTTCGGCAGGGGCCGTTGTGCTTTGCGCGCGCCAGACTACGGCGGCAAGCGCGAGCGCGCCGACGGCGAGTACCCCCGCTGACCGTGCGCGATGGTCGGATACACTCGTTAGGCGACCTTCAGTGTAGTCGCGCGCGGCCCGAGTCAGCGCGCTAGCGAAATCCTCTGCCGACGCGAACCTATCGGCTGGAGTGCGCCGCATGGCTCGCGCGACCGCTCGCTCGATGCCGCGTGGCAGTCCGCTCCGCACGGTGCCGAGTAGTGTTGCATCCTCAGCCAGTTTGCGCGACAGAATCGCACTGGCGCTCTCACCGGTGAACGGCGGTTCGCCGGCGAGCATGTACTGAACGACGCAACCGAGCGCGTAAACGTCGCTCCGTCCGTCAACCAGCCTTTCGCCCAGTGCCTGTTCGGGGCTCATGTAGGCCGGGGATCCAAGAACGAGAGTGCGCTGTGTGGAGGACTCCTCGGCGGGAGGCGACATGGCAGTCGCGATAGCCCTTGAAACACCGAAGTCCGCGACCATCGCCTGACCCGATGCGATGAGGATATTCTCCGGTTTGATGTCCTGATGGACGATCCCCTGTGCGTGTGCATAGCCAAGCGCGCCCGCGACCTCACACGCGAGATGCACCACATCACCCACTGGAAGCGGGCCGGCGCGCTCGAGCAAGCCGCGCAACGTCTCGCCAGCCACGTATGGCATCACATAATACGGCACACCGTTCACGCTCCCTGAGTCGATGAGCGGCACGACGTGTGGATGCGTTAGGCGCGCTGTGGTGCGGATCTCCGCCAGGAATCGTTCGGTGCCGAGCGTGGCGGCGACCTCCTGGCGGAGCACCTTGATCGCGACCTTCCGGTCGTGCTTGGCGTCGTGCGCCAGGTACACAATGGCCATCCCCCCACGGCCAAGCTCCCGTTCGATGTGGTAGCCGGAAATGCGTGGAGGAGACATCAGCGTCAATTCGCACGGATCTGTCTCCGCCAGCGACGCCCCAACGTCAGTCGCTGTCGCGATCGGCGCGCTGCCTGGCACGAGCGGCGCCGGCGCGGACACGAGGTTCGCGCGCGGTTCGCTGTGCTCGCGAAGCCTTACCGCGAGCTGCTGAGTTTCGGCTGATGGTTGAGTCTCGAACTCGGCGGCTAGTCGCCTAACGAACTCATCGTACGTCTGGATCGCCCCCGCGCGGTCCCCGAGCCGGTCGAGCAGCTCGAGGAGTCGGCGCAGCATGCGCTCGTCTGTGTCGGCGAGGACCACGGCTCGACGTGCCATGGTGACCGCGCCCGTGTAGTCCCGTGCGTGTTCAAAGCGTTCGGCCAGTTTGTGCGCGAGTCTCGCCGCCTCGTCGCGCATGCGCGCGCGCTCAGTTTCGAGCCATCGTTCGAATGTCGGTACGTCGTCGAGAAACAGTCCCTCCAGGAGGTCGCCGCGATACAGGTCCATCGCTGCCTCGAGCTGCCCGGCCGCGAGCATGTCGTCGAAACGCGCCGCGTCACAGTTGATCCGCTCCTCGACGACCGCAATCTCCTCGTCGCCGCGCGAACTAATTGCCTCGTCACCCAAGCTGTGCCGCAGTACATGGATCGCCTTGCGCAAGGATGTCCGTGCGTGTGCGTCGTCGGCATCGGGCCAAAACAGCCCGAGCAGCGTGTCGCGGCGATGGAACCCTCGCGGACGCGCCACGCACAGGTACGCCAATAACGCCACGCGTTTGGGCTGAGCGAGCAACGCGTGCAAATCACGGCCATCGGCCGTGCGCAGCTCCGTCGTCCCGAGCACGCGGAAATTGATCACGGCGTGCACCCCCTCACCGGGTTTCCAGCGCCGCCGATCCGAGATCACACCCAGGGAACGGACAGGGAACGCGGTGGCGTCAGTTTCCAACGTAGGCGAGCCGCCGCATGTGACAATCAGCGTTTCGCCTACAGCACAGGTAGCCGCGACCGGACATCGCCGCGAGGTGCGAACATGGTCCCTGAGCGGCAGGGTCTCACAGGGGGGTTATATGGCGCGAACGATTGAAACGTTAGGCAGGATTATTCTACTCTTCTCCGCCGTGGGTTGCGCGGATAAGGCGATGGGCCCATCCTCCGCGGATCGTGAACCGGCGGCAGTGGAGGTGGTCGTGCAACCGGCCGCGGTCATGCTGGCAACAGGCGCGGGACTCCAGCTTCGCGTTGCCGTAACCGGCATCGACGACACACCGCTGGGGACCATGGAGGATGTTCGCGTCGCGTGGACCAGTTCCGACGAATCCATCGTGGGCGTGTCAGCGTCGGGCTTCATCCAAGCGACTGGCCTGGGGACGGCCACGGTCACCGCGACGGTGTATATGACGTGCGGCACACACACGGGCTCCG
>JBFMFA010000249.1:0-5519 GCA_040753195.1 Gemmatimonadota bacterium
TCGGGTGCTGAAACGGCCCGGAAAAGGTGGCCGGTTAGGCACCGGCAGGACTTTCCCACCCGGCATCGCGAGCTTCGCCGAGCGTGAGGAGTGTGCCCGCGCCCAGTTCGTGTAAGTCTATGGACCACAACGGCTTACAATCCGATCCCAAAACTCAAAACCGAGTTCTCAGTCTGGCCCGTGGCGTGCTTTTGCGCATCGGGCTGACGGGATCGTTCACACTCATCCACCCTAACGATGGCCGACGAAGCAGCAGCGCCAAATCCAGAAGCCGAGCAGCCCGCGGCCGAAGCGGTGCCGAAAACGCCGAAGAAGATCGTCCCGCTCGCCGCGCTTGGCGGAGGGATGCTCCTCGGTGCCGCGTTAGGTCTCTTCCTGATCGGACCCAAGTTCACCGGCTCGCCGGAAACCCGTGCCGACAGCACGCATGCAGAAGCCGCGGCGGCCGGTGCCGAAGGTGGGCACGCCGCGGAAAGCGGTGAGGGGGGCGAGTCCAGCCCCAGTCGTTTGCACGTGATCGACAACCTGATCCTGAATCCAGCAGGCTCCGGCGGCGCACGCTTCCTCATGGTGACGACGGCCGTTGAGCTGTCGGCCGATGCCCTCGTGAATGAACTGAAGGCGCGCGACATCGAGGCACGCGACGTCGTGTTGCGGGTTCTCGGCGGGAAAACCGTCGAGGATCTCGCCGACATGGCGAATCGTGAACGCTTCAAAGGTGAGCTGCGCGATTCCTTGTCTGCGCTCTTCGCCGGATCCCAGCGGACGA
The DNA here is from genome assembly GCA_040753195.1 of Gemmatimonadota bacterium. Classification (GTDB taxonomy): domain Bacteria; phylum Gemmatimonadota; class Gemmatimonadetes; order Gemmatimonadales; family Gemmatimonadaceae; genus DASYRX01. The sequence continues at coordinate 770 of JBFMFA010000249.1, forward strand.
CCGCCATTCGCCGGATCTACTTCCCTCACTTCGTCATTCAGTAACGTGGGCGCCGCTCCCAGCCCCGATCTCGACGCACGCGCTGACGGCGGTGCGCAGCCGTACGACTTCCGGCGGGCGCAGCCATCCTTTCGCGACAAAGAAACGCTGCTCGCCGGCATGTACGAGCGCGTGGTCAAGAGTGTCGACGGCTGGCTCCTCAACAAAGTGCGCAGCGGGGTATCGCTGCAGCTCGATCGCGTCGAGCAGATGCCGTTCGTCGAGCTGGTGCGCACGCTCCCCAAGCCGTGCGTGGCATTCACGTTCGAAGTGCAGGGTACCGGGGGGCAGCACGGCATCGTCGACATCGGATCCGAATTCGCCGGCTTCCTGGTCGAGCGCTTGTTCGGCGGCGCCGAAGGAAGCGCGCCAAAAGCGCTCGGACGCGCGCTGACACCGATCGAGCGACTGGCGATCCGCGCCTTCGCGGATCGCGTCGTCGGCTCGTTATGCGAGAGCTGGCGCGACTACGTGCCGCTGACAGCGGCGGTGAATGGGTTCGAATCGCGTCCGGAGGTGCTGCGGCACGCGAATCCGGACGATCCGATGCTCGTCGCGAGTGTTCAGGTGACGCTCGACAGCGTAAGCAGCTTCATGACTGTGTGCATCCCGATCGCCGTCGTGCAGGCCTTCTTCGTCAGCAGCGACGAACGCCGTACCAGTTTGTTAGGCACGGAGGAAGAACAAGCGCTTGCGCGACGTCATGCCGAGCTCGGTGTGCGCGGCTCTCGCGTTCGGGTCGCGGCGAGGTTCCCGTCGTTTCAGGTCTCGCTGCACGACTTGTTGTTGCTCAAGCCTGGAAGCGTGCTGACCACGCAGCTCCCGCGCTCGAGCACACTGAATCTTGTAGTCGGGACACAGCCCCGGTTTCGCGTCGCGCCGGGTCGCATGGGATCGAATCTCGCTGTCCGCGTGATCGAAGGTCCGCACGCGGCCCCAGAGGACGACGCAGTGACGACCACACGTACTTAGGAGCAAGGCCGCAATGGAATCCACGGCACCCGCGGGTGCGCCCGCTCAACTGACATACGACGAACTGGGTCGCGCCCACCTCAGTGGCGGCGAAATCCCGTTAGGCGACGTACTCGACCTCTCCCTTCCCGTCTCGATTGAGCTTGGCCGCACCACGCTCACCGTGCAGGAAGTGTTAGGCCTCGGCCGCGGCGCCGTGATCCAACTGGATCGACAGGCAGGACAGCCGGCTGACATCTTCGTCGGCGACCGGCGTTTCGCCGAGGGCGAGGTGGTCCTGCTCGGCGAACACTTCGGTATCCGGATCACGCGCATCATTCCGCGGCCCAACACGCCGCAGAGCGCGTGACGATTTCGGTATTCGCGGGCGTCGCCCTGACGCTCGCGTTGGTGTTGGGTCTCATTGCGGTCGCGCTGCGTCTGCTCCGCCGTGTCATGGGCGGAAGCGGCGGTGGCGTGATCGGTTATGCGCGACAGTCGTCGACACCACTCCAGGTGATCCACCGCGTGGCGTTAGGCCCGCGTCAAGGCATCGCCATCGTTCGGATCGGAGACCAGCGCGTGGCGGTGAGCGTCGGCGAAGGCGGCGTGCGCACGCTGCTCGAGCTGGATCCGGAACCGGTGGCTGACGTGGTCACCGCGCCGAGCACCACGGCTGACGCGACGAATGGCGCTCGCGATTTCGGTTCCCTGCTGCGACGTGGATTGCGGTCCGCGGGGGTGCCATTCCTCGCGTTATGCATGGCACTCGCTCTCCCACACGGCGCAAGCGCTCAGGCCGCGCAACCGCCTGCGCGTCAGAACGCGGCCGCCGCGCCCGTTGCCGCGCCGCAAGCGGCGCCGACCACCACCGCTTCGCTCGATCAGATGCTCGGCAATGCGGCACCGCAGCTCGAGTTGTCGGTCGGCAAAAACGCCAACGGCAGTGGTGGCTTGAAGTTGAGCGGTACGGTCGGCGTGGTCGTGATGATGGGACTGCTGGCGTTGCTCCCGTCGCTCGTGCTCATGACGACGAGCTTCACCCGCATTCTGATCGTGCTCAACTTCCTCAAGCAGGCGTTAGGCACGCAGACGGCCCCACCGGCGGCGCTCGTCGCGGGGCTCGCGCTGATCCTCACTGGCTTCGTCATGGCCCCGACGATGAAAGAGGTGAATGAGATCGCGCTGAGCCCGTGGCTGGAAGGGAGTATCGAGCAGGGTGAGATGATGAAGCGCGCGACCGGTCCGCTGCGCTCATTCATGATTCGTCAGGTGCGTGAGAGTGACGTGGCTGCCTTCATCGATATCAGCGGCGGGCCCGCGCCGAAATCGATTGAAGAGACGCCGACGCTGCTGCTCATGTCGGCATTCGTCACGAGCGAATTGCGCACCGCGTTCCAGCTTGGATTCGTGCTCTTTCTGCCGTTCATCATCATCGACATCGTCGTCGCCTCGGTGCTCATGAGCATGGGCATGTTCATGCTCCCGCCGGCGATGATCTCATTGCCGTTCAAGCTGCTGCTTTTTGTGCTGGTCGACGGATGGTCCCTCGTCGTGCAAGGCCTCGTGGCGTCGTTCAGATGAGTTACGCTCTCGTCACTGACCTTGCGCGCAACGCGCTGATGGTCACGGTGCTGATCGCCGCTCCGCTGTTGATCGTGGCACTGCTGGTGGGACTCCTCGTGAGCATCGTGCAGACTGTGACGCAAGTGCAGGAGCAAACGCTCTCGTTCTTGCCGAAGCTCGTCGCCGTCGGCGTGACGTTTATCATCGCGCTGCCCTGGATGCTGCAGCTGCTCGTGCAGTACACGACGAGCCTACTGCGCGGTCTCCCTGCCTTCGTATCATGAACGCATTCGACCCGACGGTACCGGGAGCCGCCGCTGCCTTCGTACTCGTGCTCACTCGCGTGAGCGCAATGGTCGCGGTCGCGCCGATATTCTCGGCGCGCGTGATTCCCATGTCGTTGCGCAGCGCGCTCGTGGTGCTGCTCGTGATTTTGATGCAGCCAGTCGCTGCGGGCCGCGCGCTGCAGTCCGTCGTGACGCCTGTCGCGCTGGCGAGCGAGGTGCTCATCGGCCTAACGCTCGGATTCGGCATCGCGCTCATCATCGGTGCGGCGGAGCTCGCCGGCGAAGTACTCTCGATCCAGATCGGGCTCTCTGGTGCCGCACTGGTTGACCCCATGTCGCTACAGCAGAGCACCGCGTTAGGGCAGTTCATGCAGCTGTTCGCGGTCACGCTTCTTCTCTCGACGAACGGTCATATCGCGATGCTCGACGCCCTGAGCGCGAGCTTCACGCGTCTACCGCTTGGTGCGACGATCGACACTCAGGCCGGACTCGCGTTGCTCGGCCAGCAGGGTGCTCATGTATTCGCGTTAGGCGTGCAGTTCGCCGCACCCGTCATAGCGGTGGCAGTAATCGCGAATCTCGCACTCGCCGTTCTGAGCCGAGCTGCGCCGCAATTCAACATCTTGCAGCTAGCCTTTCCACTGCAGATCGGGCTCGGGCTGATTGCACTGCTCGCGGCGGTGCCGCTGATAGCGGCGTGGTTCGGTACCTCAGGGAGCGCGTACGACGCCATCGTGTCGCGTGTGCTCATGAACCTCGGCGGAGCGCGCTGATATGGCACTCGCCGACCTCGAAAAGACCGAAGCGCCGACCCCGCGACGCCGCGAAGAAGCACGTCGCGAGGGAAAGATTCCGCGCAGCGCGGAGCTGACCACGGCGTTGGCGCTGATCGCGGCCGCCCTGGTCATCAAGGTCGGCTCGGGGCCGGCCAGCATGGGGCTCGCGGGCATCATGCGTGACAACCTCATAGCGTTAGGCGAACCGGTGCAGGGCGCCGATGGCATGCTGGGGTTGCTGCGATCCAACGGGTGGAAGACGCTAGCGATAGCGGCTGCATGGTGCGGTGCGCTCGGGGTGATTGTCGCGCTGAGCGCTGCCTTACAGGCCCGCGGTGTGATTTCGGCAAAGCCGTTGACGCCCGACTTCAAGCGTATGTCCCCCGCCCAGAATGTGCGCCGCATCGTCGGCAGCCAGACTCTGGTCGAGCTGGTGAAATCGCTCCTGAAACTTGCCATCGTCTCCTTTGCTGTCTACAAGTCGTTAGGTACCGCGTGGGCCGACGCCGTGGCGCTGACACAGACGCCCGTTGGTATGCTGGCGGTCGTGCTCAAGACACACGTCGTTCGGCTCCTCCTCACGGCCGGCGGCTGCTACCTCGCCCTCGCCGCGTTCGATTACGGCTGGCAATTGTGGAAGCACGAGCAGTCGCTGCGGATGAGTCGCGAAGAGCTCAAGCAGGAACTGAAACAGTCCGAGGGTGATCCGCTCGTCAAACAGCGCATGCGCTCGTTAGGGCGCGCGCTGGCACGGCGGAACATGTTGCGCGCCGTCCCTCGCGCGGACGTCGTCATCACCAATCCGACGCACCTCGCGGTCGCGCTGCAATATGACCCTGACCTGGCCCCTGCCCCGTTGGTGCTTGCGATCGGCCAACGCAAAGTCGCCGAGCGCATCAAGCAGATCGCGCGTGAAAACGGCGTTCCGTGTATCGAGAACAAGCCGCTCGCCCGAGCCCTGGTGGCCGGAGCGCGCGTGGGCCGGATGATTCCAGCCGAACTGTACGCAGCCGTCGCTGAAATCCTCGCCTTCGTGATTAGGCGCCGCCTCAAGCGCAGCACGCCTCTCGCCGAGGTGTACGCATGACCAGCGCGACGATGACGGCGCGCGCGCCGCTCACCGCGGACGCG
>JBFMFA010000250.1:0-5511 GCA_040753195.1 Gemmatimonadota bacterium
GAGCACGCCGAGCGTGCGGTCGGCGTCATCGCCATGCGGCGCGAGTATCAGAACGCGGCTGTCGAGCTCGCTTGAGACCGTGGGCACGGGCTCAAACGACCAAGCGGTGTTGGCGTTTTGTCCCGGCGAAACCGTGCTCTGCGGTGGAATCAATGCGTTGCGCTACCTGCCAAGCTGCTGTGGGTCGACGCCTCGAAGTAGATGAGTGCGTCTCCGCGAAGATCGGGCCAAGCAGCTGCGCAACACAACTACATGCCGTGTGCACTCTGCGCGGACCGATCGTATGCGATGATATTGGCCCACTCGCTGGCGTCGGAACGAGCAACTACGGCAACAACCGGGTGTTCATCGCTCATGTTGAACACTTCGTGCGGCACTCCGGGTTCGATGAAAATGAAGTCACCCGGGCCGTTGTCGAGCGATTGCCGACACCCCTCGCCGAATTCATGCCGTACATGCCCGGCGAGGATGTACAACATGACTTCGAAATCAACGTGGATATGGGCGTAGGCGACGCCGCCGGGCGGAATCGTCGCGACGTTCATCGATAATTTTTTTGCCGGGACATTCTTCGCCGACAGGCCGACCTGATAACGGATGTTGTTCCAGTCGCGGACATTTCCGGTGGAGCGGACGGTGAAGATGCCGTCATGCGCTTCCACAAACGAAGACAGGTCGGTCATGGCGATTGATGGCAGAGCGTTGATTACGTGAGCGGTGAGGCGATAGCACCGTTAACGCGTTGTGTTTGAACCGGCGGTGACGAGTCAACAAACGTGACGAAGTTACGTGCCTAACGCAGCTGACCCCTAAGCAACCGCGTATTGTTCGGTTACGTCGCGCCCCGCACCCTTCACCACCAGCTTGAATTCGTCCGGGCGCAGTAAGGGATCGTCCCGCAGTTCCAGCTTGCCTCCGGCGAGCTTCTCCAGCTTCTTCACGAAGTCCTTTTCCTGCTCCAGAACATAGTAGGCGACATCGGGGTGTACCTTCACTACAAGGGCATCACGTTTCCCCTGCACCGCCACGCGTTTCAGGGAGCGCTCCACGCGCCTAACGATCGTCTCCGGCGTGAAGACCCGGCCGGTCCCGTGACACGTGGGACAGGGTTCCGTCATGCTCTGCAAATGGCTCTGCCGCACGCGCTGGCGCGTCATCTCAACCAGGCCGAGATCGCTCACCGCGAATGCTTTGGTGCGCGCGCGATCGCGCGCCAAGTGCGTACGCAGCTCGTTGAGCACCTTGTCGCGATTCCCCTTCGATTCCATGTCGATGAAATCGCAGACGATGATTCCTCCGACGTCGCGCAAGCGGATCTGCCGAGCCAGCTCGCGCGCGGCTTCCAGATTCGTGCGCACGATCGTCGCCTCGGCGTCCTTTTTTCCTGTGTAGCGACCCGAGTTGACGTCGACGGACACCAGCGCTTCGGTCGGCTCGATGATCAGATAGCCGCCCGACGGGAGATCACAGCGGCGTTTGAAGAGATCGCGTATCTCCGGCTCAATTTCGAATTTGTCGAACAGCGGGACGGTTTCTTCATACAGCTTCACGCGCTCGATCAGCTCCGGGGCGACGCCCTTGAGGTACTCGCAGATCTCGTTGTAAAGCTGCCGCGAATCGACGACGACTTGTTCGACTTTGGTGCTGAGGACGTCGCGCATGATTCCGCGCGTTAGGCTCGTCTCCCGGTGCAGCGCAGCGGGGGCTTTGACATGACGCTGTTTCTTGGTGATGCGTTTCCACTGGGATATGAGCGTGTCCAGCTCGCGCTTGAAGTTCTCGACGGTGGCATCTTCGCTGACCGTGCGGACGATGACGCCACCCGACTTGTCCGGCAGGATGCTCGAGACCTGCTCACGCAGACGGGCACGCAACGCGCGGTCGCCGATCTTCCGGCTGATGCCCACCTTGGACGCAAACGGCATGTAGACGAGAAAGCGGCCGGCGAGCGACACCTGCGCGGTGACACGCGGCCCCTTGGTGGAGATCGATTCCTTGGTGACCTGCACGACGATCTCCTGCCCTTTTTTCACACCGTCCTGAATCGGTGGAACGTCGGCGCGTTTGCGCCCCCGTTTCGGCTTCGCGGATTCTTCGTCGTCGTCGGACTCTTCAGGCTCGACGTCGTCCGCCTCCTCGTCAGGCGCGACCAGGTCGGACGCGTGCAGGAAGGCACTCTTTTCGGTGCCGATGTTGACGAAGGCCGCTTGAATGCCGGGGTGCACAGCGTCGACGCGCCCCAGAAATACGTCCCCGACCATCCGCCTGGCTTCGGGGCGGTCGATCAGCAGCTCAACGAGTTTTTCGTCCTCGAGTATAGCTACCCGCGTCTCGCGGGGTGATGCGTTGATGAGTATGTCGCGCTTCATGGATCCCGGCAGGTCTCTCGTCGCGTCGCGACTCGACGCTCAGGGGCCTGCGGTCGCTCAAAGGGGTGAATGCGCGCCAGCGAGCACGGCTCGCCGCGCGCACAAGAGGGAAACGGGCCATACGCGCCCAGGCAATCGTCCACGAGAAACCCGCTCGCGCCGCGGCGGACAGCCAGACGCCTAACGGGGCGTCCGGGCGCACTGCGCGCCAGCCGGCGGAGATGGGTCGGGGTCGGGCCTGCGTGCGATTGGATTGTGGGGTCAGACACCTATCACTGTGTGATAGGTGTCTGAGCCCTGAAGGGCGTCGTCGCGAGGCGACGGATGGCCGTGCGGGATGCGGCGTCGCGTCGGACGCGGGCCGGATCGGCGCGGAAAGAGGCGCGGACGCGTGAGTCGCACGCGCAGGCCTCCGTGAAGAAACGGAATTGAGGAAGCGCGTCATGGTGCCGACGCGGCGCTGAAGCCAGGCGCGAATCACGCCTGCCCTCGCATCCGGATGAAGAGCCAGATCGTCACCGCGACGAACGCGAGCGCGGCCTTCCACTCTCCATGCCGGACGTACAGTGAGGGACTAAAGTTCGTACTGGTGCCTAACGCATCGTTCCGCCACGGCGTCAGCCGCGGCACGAACGCCGGAACGTTGGCGGCGTATTGCTCGTACGCCGCCGGAAAACGGTTTTCGATGTTGGCGCGTTCACGCGCGATCGTCGGCGCGTAAATCAGGAGAAAAAAGGCGCACACGCCGATCACCACGCTCCAGTGCGCCACCAGCGCAAAGCCGAGGGCGATGAGAAAGCTGCCGACGTACAGCGGATTGCGCGTGAAGGCGTACGGACCGGACGTGGCGAGTCGATCGTTCTTCATGATGTGACCTGAAGCCCACGCCCTAACGAGCACGCCGAGCAGCGCGATCGGCACGCCCATAAGCAGGGACTGCGCGGTCGGACGCACGAAGATCAGGTACGCTGCCGCGAGAACGAATCCCAGCGGGATGCGCAGACGCTTTGCCAACAGCGACCAATTCACGCGGCGAGCTCCTTCACCAGTTCGCGCGCGATCACCAGACGCTGAATTTCGCTCGTCCCCTCGCCGATCTCGCAGATCTTCGCATCGCGCATCATGCGCTCGACCGGATACTCCTTGGTATAACCGTAGCCGCCGTGGATCTGGATGGCGGTGATGGTCGCCCGCATCGCCAGTTCGGAGGCGTACAGCTTGGCCATCGCCGCGGCTTTGGTCACTGGCTTCCCTTGCGCCGAGAGCCAGGCCGCGTGGAACACGAGGTGTTTGGCCGCTTCGATCTCGGTGGCCACGTCGGCGAGCTGAAACTGCAGCCCCTGAAAGCTGTAAATCTTCTGGCCGAACTGCTTGCGGATGTTGGCGTAGCGCAGCGCCTGTTCAAACGCCCCCTCGGCGATACCTAACGAGAGAGCCCCGATGCCGATCCGGCCGGCATCGAGCGTGCGCATGAAATTCTTGAAGCCTTCCCCTTCGGCACCGAGCAACTGCTCCGCGGGAACTTCCACATCCTCCATGATCAGCTCGCGCGTGTCGGACGCACGCCAGCCGAGTTTGTCTTCCTTTTTGCCGGAGCGAAAACCCTGCATCGCCGGGAGCGACGGGTCGGTGCCGATCCCAAACGGTGCCGCTTTCGCCAGGTCGTCGTTGCGCTTCGTGAGGATGAAGGAGCTAATGCCGTCGGTGCCTTTGCTGGGGTCCGTTACAGCCGTGACCACGAAGATTTCACCGACGCCGCCATGCGTAATGAAGCGCTTGGAGCCGTTGATGACGTAGCAGCCACCGCGCCTAACAGCACTCGTGCGCGTACCAGCGGCGTCACTCCCCGCGCTCTCCTCGGTGAGACCGAAACCACCCATGACCTTTCCGGTGGCAAGCAGGGGGACATAGCGACGTTTCTGCTCCTCGGTGCCGAAGCGCATGATCGGCAGCGTGCCGAGCGTTGTATGAGCCGAAACCGTGAGTCCGTGAGACGCGTCGACCTTGGCGAGCTCGTGGATCACGATCATGTAGCTGATCAAATCGTGGCCCGCGCCGCCGTAGCTTTCGGGCCACGGCACGCCGAGGAGTCCGAGCTCACCCATCTTTTTGATCGACTCCCAGGGGAATTCGGCAGAGGCGTCGTATTTGGCGGCGATCGGCGCGACTTCTTCCTGCGCGAACGTGCGCACCATTTCCCGAACGGCCAGGTGATGCTCGTTGAAATACAGCGAATCGTCCATGAGGGCGATGTTTCGGTAATGAGGTGACCGCGAAGGAATAATCACGGTACGCCAGCCTCCCGGTGGCGCGGATCACACGGCCTACCGCACAACCACGAGAGGCGGAAGAAATATCGCAGGGCTGCTCCTTTCGCGGCAACGACCAAAGCGGCTAAGTGGCGCTAATCAGAAGCGTTAGCCGAAGCCGGTCCTGGCTTGCGGTCGCGGAAAAAGCGGAACGCGGGTGACGTTCCAGGACTACTCGTTAGGCGGCGCCTCGACGCGCGGCCTGAGGAACCGCATCACCCACGCAATCGCTATGCAGCCGATCGCCGCGTAACGCCAGCGTGCGTCATCCAGCCGCACGCCGACGGCGAACGCGATCAGCCCAGCGGCGACAAATCCGAGCTTTACTTTCGTAAGGGTCGTCATAGTTGCTTAGCGCTTACCAATACTCGGCGGCACCATGTGCTCAGGCAACCGGCTCGCGACGGCGTTGCTGACTCGTGCTGAACCACCACCTGACGGGTTCTTGACACGGAATACCTGAGTCAGAAACGAGACTTGCCCTGCCTCTGAGAACGCCATACCGTGCGTCCATGCAGGCGCGACGCGCGGTGGCGACTCGAACGGTGACACTGGTAACGGTCCTCATGTTGACCGTTGTCCTGGTGGGCGTGCTCGCTTTTGAAGCGTGGCGCGCACAACGCTCGCACCGCGCTATCGCAATAGACGTGTTGCGCGAATACGCCGAGTTTGCGGCCTGGGAATACAACGCCTCCTTCAAGGAGGGGATGTACTCCACGCTGATGTGGATGCTCAGCCCTGTCGTTCCTGAAGAGCCGCTGCTCTCGACGCAGGAGTTGAAGAGTCCAGCGATCCTTCTGCAACACATCCGGAAAAAGGAGTCGTGCAAGGCG
>JBFMFA010000251.1:0-5505 GCA_040753195.1 Gemmatimonadota bacterium
GGCCATTTCCTACGCATCACGACGCAGTGATAGAAGTGATCTGAATCGCTTGTGCGCCGCCCGCGTCGAATACTTTGCCCCTCACGGTCACTTTGCGCTCGGCGTGCTCTTTTAGGCGGCCGTTTTGTGGCTCGCCTGGCATCGCGCTCGATGTCGGGATATAGAGCTTCCCGTCTGTGCCCAGGATGGCGAGCGGGATCCCCTTATCGCCGCATACCTGAGCGCACATGCGGTGGTCGGCTCCGGTGAGTCCCTGGCCGAACTTGCACGACACATCGATCACCGTGCCTGTCACTGTCACATCGCGGCCGGGAGGTGCCTTCATCTGCTGTCCTTGTGCCCGCGCGGCGCCCGGCGCGAGCAGCATGACGAGCAATGCGCCTAACGAAATACTCCAGCTTCCTTTCATCTGAACTTCTCCTCGATTGATTGTGATCGCGGGACCCGTCGACCATAATGCGGACGTTCCCGCCGCAGCTCCCGCTCGTAATGACACCGGATCGCGTCCGTTTCTTCGCGTTAACGCTCGATCCTTACGCCGCGCCAGAAGCCGATGTGGTCTTTGATCTGGGCCGCCGCTGCGCTCGGCGTCGCGTACTCCCAGGCGGCGTCAGGGTTGCGCTCGCCTTGCACATTGAGTGAGTAGTAGTTCGCTGTTCCCTTCCACGAGCAACGACTGGAATGCTCACTCGGCTCAAAATGCTCCCACTTCAGTGAAGTACGTGGGAAATACGTGTAGCCGTCGACGACTTGTATCGCATCACTCTCGGCGATGATGACCCCATTCCAGATTGCTCGGGCCATGATGCACTCCATTCGGTGTTCACATTGGCAACTCACCGGGCGCGCATTAGTTCCGCTGCCGAGAACGACTCGTAATGCGTTCATTGCGGCGCGAAGCCCTGCGCCTGCAGCGAGTGCATCAGATCCTCTCGCAATCGCTCGAGATGGGAATGCTCTCGCTGCGTTTTCTTCACAGCCAAGAGAAAAGCCCGCTCGAATTCCGTTTGCGGAGTACAACGTGCGCACACGTCGATATGCGCACGCACTGCCTCTGCACGCTCAGGCGTAAGCTCACCATCCAGGTAGTCCCATAACTGGCGCATCACGTCATCGCACTTGATCATCGGCGGTTGAGCGCCACGGAACCAACGGTTCAGAAACTTCATCGTGAAGTCTCCCCAGTATGCGGCACACCCCTGTCCGTCGTGGGCAGACCGATGTCGTGCGCATACTCTAGAAGTGTTTCCTGTAACAGACGGCGCGCGCGAAAGAGCCGGGATCGCACCGTGCCCACGGGAATGCTGAGCGTGTCCGCCGCGTCGGCGTAACTTTGATCATTGACGTCGATGAGCAGCACCACATCGCGGAACGCAGGAGGCAGCTCGTCGATCGCGCGAGCAATCGCGTCAGATAGTTCGGTCCGGGAAAAAATGTCCGTCAATCCACTCTGTGTGGCCGACGCATGCAGCGCTGCAGCGGCCAGGGCTTCAATTTCCGCGGCAGCCGTCTGCACTTCGCGTTCATCCCGCTGGCGTGATCGCAAAAACGTGTTGCGACAGATGGTAAACAGCCAGCCGCGGCACTCCGTTCCTGGTGTATAGCTGTCCCAGCCGCGATAGGCACGTAGAAACGTGTCCTGTACCAGGTCATCGGCGTCCGCCTCGTTGCGCGTTAGGGAAAGCGCATAACGAGTTACGTCGGGAAACCAGCAAAGTGCCTCTAGTTCAAACTGGCGGTCTTTATCGCGCCGGGCCTCGTCCATCAAATGGTCATGTTGCTCATCGCTCGGGGCAACTCCGGACTCGCCGCGAAAGTTCCGCGCTCCCTCTTTCCCGACGTCAGATCCACAGCATCGAGTTCCCTCGATGAGGGCGGCTCCAGAACCCGAGCGTGGAACGATCCAGGGTCTCGCGGCTTGTCACTTAAGAACCGGCAACGCTGGGACTGGGCTACAAGCTCCCTCACATCTTGGGTAGCAAGGAGGCCTCTGTGAACGCGCTATCGAACGACGGCCATGCGACGCGCGAAGGAAATCGCTGGCACACGTGTCTATGTAAGTGATGCGACGATTTCGCACGGCCCCGCAGCCGAGCGCACCTCGCGAGTTTGAGGAGCTGCTGAGCGAGCACCTCGACGCGCTCTATTCGAGTGCGTTGCGACTGTGCGCCGGGCGTGCGGCCGATGCCGAGGATCTGCTGCAGGACACCATGTTTCGAGCCTTCCGATACTTCGATGATTTGCGCGACCCGACGGCAGCTCGCGCGTGGTTCTTCACGATTCTCGCACGCACGAATCTCAACCGTTTGCGCACGCGCAAGCGGCGCGGCGAGACACTCACGGCGGATCTCGACGAGCGCGAGTTCGAAGACGCTCTCGCCGCCTGGAACAACGTTGCGCTACCGGACGAGCACGCCGAAAGCGCTCTCACGAGGCAGCGTTTCACCGAAGCGCTTGACGCGCTGGACGACGATGTTCGCAGCGTGATCTGGCTCAGTGACGTGGAAGGATTACGCCAGCGTGAGGTTGCCGAGATGCTCGACATCCCAGAAGGGACCGTGGCGTCACGCCTTTTTCGAGCGCGCCGGTCGCTGCGCATGCTGCTTCATCGCGATATGCCGGACGTGAAACAGGCGGAGCAGAGATGACGACGCGCGGCAATGCGTGTGGGAGCGCGAGGCGGCTGTTGTGGCCGGACGGTGGCCCGCGCGCCGCGTCGACCGCCCTGATTCAAGCGCAGGAACACCTCGCGCAATGCGAAGCCTGTCAGCGTTTCATCGGCGATATGCGCGTTCAATGCGAGCGAGTCCGCGCGTTGGCACTCCGCGAGCTGGCACCTGCCGAGGTGCGGCGGCGGTTATTTACGGCGCTTGCCCGTGCGCGTGCGGGCGGCATAGCGCAGCCGCCTGCGCGCCCAATGGTTCCGCGTGCGTGGCTAGTCGCCGCCATCGGTCTGCTTGTCGCGCTGGGCGCGACGCTAACGCTCGATTACGTCACGCGGCACGACCGGCTCGATCCCATTTCCGCCCTGGCGGACGATCACGCTCGCGCGTTAGGTGCCGCGCGCATCTCGTCGAGCGAGCCAGCGGTCGTGTCACGCTGGCTCGGCACTCAAGTAGACTTTGCCGTATTGGTACCGGCATTGCCTGACGCGATGCTGCTAGGCGCACGTCTGCGTGTGGCGGACGGACGGCGCGGGGTGGCCATTCTGTATGAGGTCGACGGTGTAGCGCTCACGTACTTCGTGGTCCCTGGGGGGAGCACAGCACATCAATCGTCGCCGGGCACCGGAGAACCGCAACTGGCTCGCCTAACGCGTGCAGGATACCGGGTCGTTGCTTGGCGCGAACCGGGACTCCTGCACGCCATGGTAGGAAGCTTATCGGAAACTCAGCTCGCGACACTTGCTCACGCTTGCATCAAACAGGCGCGCGGTTCTGTTGCGTCGTTGATAGACGGTTTCCGTTCCCACGCGACGTCAGACTGACTATGTGCCATTCCTCGAGCCCTCCGGCGCCTCACGCGCTGTGGAGCAGCGCTAATTGTCCACCTTCGTACCGCACGGAGCTGTGCATGCGCCTCTCTTGTCTGACGCTTCTCGTACTTATCGCATGTGGTGGCGGTGACGACGAAGCCCCTTCTCAGTCCACAGCTGTCTTCAGCTCGCTGTCGCTAGCGCCGCCGACTGCGACAGTCGGCGTTGGAGGAACCGTCCAGCTCTCGGCCTCGCCACGCGATCAGAACGGCGCGGCGATTTCCGGGCTCCCCGCGGCGTCGTTCACCAGCAGTGACGTCGCGCGTGCGAGCGTCAGCCAGTCTGGATTGGTGACCGCTCTGGCAAGCGGAAGCGCGACAATAACCGCTTCGCTGACGGCGCAGGGGCAGACTCGAAGCGCCGGCAGCCAAATCACAATCACTCCGCCAAGCACGCAAGCCGACGTCACCGTGAGCGACAATTTCTTTCAGGCAAGCAGTGTCACGGTTGTGCGAGATCAGTCTGCCGGCGCCCTCGTTAGGTGGACATGGACTGGTCAGAATTCGCACAACGTTACCTTCGACGCAGGAGCGCCCAACTCTGCCACCCAGACGACGGGCACTTTTTCCCGAACGTTCACTACGGCAGGGTCGTTTACGTACTTCTGCACCGTCCACGGACGAGGCATGTCTGGCACCGTTGTGGTTCAGTGAACCCCAAACGGGATCGTTGATACATGGAGACTGGGCTTTTTGGACGTCGGAAGGGCTTTTCGCTGCCAGTAGGCGCCAAACGCCGGTGCGGCTCCAAACCTTCATGCGGCGGGGGATGTCCGACAACCAGTCTCCGCCCTCCAATCGATGCGCGACATTCGTTATGCTCTCCGGACACTCTTAACGACACCCTTCGTTAATGCCGTCGCCGTACTCTCACTTGCGTTGGGTATCGGCGCAAACGCGGCGATTTATTCGCTCTTCGACCAGATCCTGTTACGCCCGCTTCCCGTCGCGGCGCCTAACGAACTCGTCAACCTGAACCTCCCTGGCCCCATCCAGGGAAGCGACTCCTGCAACCAGTCCGGGTGTGGCGACGGGATCATCTGGAGCTACCCGATGTTCCGGGACATCGAGAAAGCGCAGGTCCTGGCCGGCGTCGCCGGACACCGGGGTTTCGGCGCCAGCATCGCGCTGGGCGACGAGCCCGTCGTCGGCGATGCCTCCTGGGTGACTGGCGGTTACTTCTCCACGCTTGGACTGCGTCCCGCGTTAGGCCGCCTGCTCCAGGCGGGCGATAATGAACCCGGCGCGGACAATATGGTCGCCGTCATCGGGCACCGCTTCTGGATGGACCGCTTTGCCGGAAAGCCGGACGCGATCGGGCAACTCCTCAAACTCAATGGACGGTCGTACGCGATCGTGGGCGTCGCCCCTGAAGGATTCGAGGGGACCACGTTAGGTTCCCGCCCGCTCGTATACATCCCGATGCAGTCGCGAGTGTATGTAGGGACGTACAGAGGTCTCGAGAATCGCAGAGACTATTGGGTTTACGTCTTCGGACGACGTAAGGCCGGTGTGTCGATCGAAGCGACGAAGGCTGAACTCGACCGCGTGATCGCGCCGATTCTCGCCGACGTCGAAGCACCGCTGCAGCAATCGATGAGTGAGCAGACGATGGCGCGATTCAAAGGCAAACGCGTCGTCGTGGAGCCGGGCGCGCGCGGCCAGACCTCGATGCATCGCGAGGCAAAGACACCGCTCACCATGCTCTTCGCGATCACTGCATTTGTTTTGCTGATTGCTTGCGCGAACATCGCCAACCTCCTCCTTGCGCGTGGCGCGAACCGCGCCACCGAGATGTCGGTGCGCCTATCGCTCGGCGCGTCACGTGGTCGGCTCGTTAGGCAGCTTCTGGTCGAGTCTCTTGTGCTCGCCATGCTCGGCGGCCTGGTGAGCCTCGTCGTTGCGCGCTGGACGCTGTCGGGCATCCTCGCGCTTCTCCCGCCTGACGCGGTGACGATTCTCCAATTCCAG
>JBFMFA010000252.1:0-5504 GCA_040753195.1 Gemmatimonadota bacterium
CGCACGCTCGACGCCGTAGCAGAAGCCGAATTCCTTGGCGAGGCGGATCGTGACGTCGCCAACCGTCAGGGTGTTGTCATGCGCGCGCAGATACTCAACAATGCGCCCGGCGTAATCAGCTGCCAGCGCGTCCTGAACCTCTGCTTTGAGGCCAAAACCCTTCCGGTAATAGGTGTCCTGAGGCACGAAGGAAATCTATCACTCGGAGAGTTTTCAGTAGCTCCCGCAAGTAGTATTGGCTGCGTCGGAGCTATCAGGGGAGAGCTGTGAGCTTGCAGCTGACTGTTTCAGCCTTCAGAACAGGCTGACAGCTGAAGCAGAAAGCTTCAAACTCATAGCTCTCTCCTGTTAGCTCTGAGATGCCCTGAACTTGATGGGACCACTGAGTACTCAGCCCGTTAGGCGATGTTTCTCCAAGAGGGCGAGGAACTCCGGCGGCCACGGTCGCTTGTTTGAGGTGCCGGGATCCACACACACGAATACGAGATAGCCCATCTCGCGAGCCACTCCATCCATGCTGTAAATGTCGAAGTGCATCTTCATGGACGTGGTTCCCACGTGACTGATGTACACCCGGATCTCCAGTCGCTCGTCGAGCACGGCCGGCGTCACGAAATCCGCATGCATGACGCGGCGCGGAATGCCCACTTTGTACTTCTTGTACACGTCCTGGTAGGGAATGCCTAGCGAGCGAAAGAACTCCCCCTCGCCGTACTCGAAGAAGCGCAGATACGCATCGTACCGGATGATTCCCGCGGGATCGACGTCTCCCCATCGCACGTACTCATGCACGACGAACGGCGTACCGGACTTCGCCGCGTTCTCACTGGTTTCCATTAGAACTTGCCCGTGGCGGTGGACAGCTGCTCAGCGGCGCAAATCTAACCACTGGCTACTCTCTGGTACGCGCCATATGCTGAGCGCCCATGATGGACGGCGCGTTCATTTTTGTTGGCGAGCGTCTCTGGCTCGACTTCATCAATACGGACGACGTGCGACGCGGTGTGCGTGTCGACGTGCTGCGCGACTTCGACGGATTATTGCTTTGGCTTGCCGCGGCGCGGGTGCTCGACGCCGAGCGACTTGCGTTGATGCGCCGTCGCGCCCTGCAGCAGCCCGCCGGGGCTACCGCTTCGCTCGTTGACGCGCGACGCATCCGAGCCGCGCTGCGCGCGCTGGCCGAACGCGGTATGACCCAGGAGCGCGCGCGGTTCGATGCAATCAGCGAAATCAACCGCGTGCTGGGACGCAGCGCGGGGACGCGACGGATCGAAATGCAGTCGGATGGTCGCTTCGTGCGCAGCTTCGTGCCGGGCGGTGACGCCTTCGGCGGATTGATGATCCCGGTCGTCGAATCCGCCGCCGACTCTCTGATTTCGGGTGAACTGCTGCGCTTTTGGGGGTGTCTCGTGGGGCGCGGCCGGTGGTTTTTCTTGGACACGACGCGAACGGCGCGACGCCGCTGGTGCGACATGGCCACGTGCGGCAACCGCGCCAAGGCCGCCCGCTTCCGCGAACGCATTGCAGGCACGGCCTAACGTGGCAAGCACCGACCGGGTGAAAGTCACGCGCACCTATCTGGAGATGCGCGAGCGGCCGCGCACCAGCGCGATCGACTGGCCGGCCGGCGTCACCCTGCAACGTGAAGCGCCTTGCTCGGTTGCGCTGGCGCGCGCGTTGTACGCGGCCGTTGGGCGCGCGTACCACTGGTACGACCGCGACGCGTGGACAGACGAACGCCTCGCCACGCATCTGTCGCAGCCTAACGTGGAAACGTGGGTGCTTCGGGACGACTCGCGGCCCATCGGGTATTTCGAGCTGCTGCGGGAACCGGGTGGTTCGACCGAAATCGTGTACTTCGGGCTCGTTCAGGACGCGCACGGCCGCGGGCTAGGCCGGCGTCTGCTCGAGGGAGCGATTGCCGCGGGATTTGGCGAGGGCGGCTCCCGCGTCTGGCTGCACACGTGCACGCTGGATCATCCAGCGGCGCTCCCTAACTATCAGGCGCGCGGTTTTGTCCCGTTCCGCACCGAGCGCTACGAGACGATACGAGCGCTCTGACCTAACGCCGTCGCCGCTGAGGCCGGCGGCCCGCTCCGCGATGCGCGGCAGGGTGTCGCTCACTGCGCGGCGAGCGCATTTCCTCCGGCGCATACGGTCGGTCCAGCAGCTCCTGCAGCTCCGCGAGCGTGTTAGCGCGCACGGCGCCTCGCGCGCCGCGGAGCACGATGAAACGGTACGGGCGATCGAACGGGGGAAGCTCTTCGTCGACCAGGGAGCGCGCCAGCTTTTCCGGGAGGCGCAGCCGAGCCACGCCTAACGCCGTTTCGTCGCGTTCTTCGACGTCGTACTGCACGTCCACCCGCGTATCGCGAATGGCCACCTGGTTCGCCAGCGCGTCGAGTCGTGCGCGAGTCCCGGCGTCGACGAGGGCATCGAGGTCGAGTCGCAGTGGAGCGCTCTGATACTCGACGAAGGACATTACCTTGGCCGTCGCAAGCTCGCGCTCATACATCCTCGTGAGTTCGGCTTCGCCGAGGCGTGGGGTCGTGCCGCCGGAGCGGCGATAATATTCACGCACGCGTTCTACGGCGGCGTGGTGACGCCGCACCGCCGGGTGGTGTGCCTCCCCACGCGCCAGCGCGAGAGCGAGTGCGTGCCAGACGCGTGGCGCAATGTCATCGCCCCACGTATCGAGAGGCTCTTCATCGCGCTCGAGCTGAAAGCCGAAGTACTCCAGACCACGCCTAACGAGCACGACGTCGCGCCCGCGTGAGGTGTCCACGACGACCTCCCCGTCGCTGCGTGTGGCGTACTGCCGGACCAGCCCCATGGGGACCTGTGTGCCGTCGATCGACGCGCGCGCGACGCCGAAACGATCCGCAAAAAAGCGCAGCTGGCCAGCGACTGCTCCCCAGCTCCCGGCCACACTGGAGCGGGACACGCGTGCCTCCTGACCATCGGCCGTCTCTTCGTCGATCACCAGATCGAAGGGCATGATGCGCGCGACCAGGTCGATGTAGCCGCGTCGTATCTCTTCCGTCACGGAAGGCATCGACGTCGGCAAGTCCAGACTCAGACTGCGATACACACTGGCCATCGCTAGTGCCGCATCTTCGATCGCCTTGATCAACACACCGCGACGCTCAGCCCAGCGCCCGATGCGATGCTCGTCGAAGACGTGACGCGGCAAGCCGTAGACCTCGCCCATCGTGCCGGCGCGTTGAAACGCCTCGGCATACAGGTTGTACGCCGTTAGGTGGTCGCTCCCTGCAACCAGCACGCCTTTGAGATCGCGATCCTCTCGCGTCATGCGGTGCAGCGACTCGATCCCGCTCATGACCGCCACGACGGGCACCAGGTGATCGTCGGCGTTGGCGACGAGTTCCGCCCAGGCACGTTCGGCCGGGACGGCTTCTACCGTGGCGCCGTACTTTGTCAGGCGGCCGTTCTCGACGATGCCGCGCGCTTCCAGGTGCGCCATGGCGCGACGATAGGCGATGCGGTCGAGCGGCACCGGCAACTCGAGGGCGTCGGCGCGGACGCCTAACGCCGCACACGTGATCGCAATACGCTCCGAGTCGCCGGCGAGCTGGAATTCCGGCTCGGTCGGTTGTAGCCGCGCGAAGTCGATGTCGCGGTCCGACAGGATGTACACGCGACCGTCGGCGACGCGCCCGTGCACGCGGCCGGCCATCTGCAATATCTCGTTGGCGCCGAGGTTGAGCTTTGTCAGCACGTTGCGCCCGCGGGAGACGACGTTGGTGAAGCGCGTGTCGTCGATGATGACGGTATCCAGCCCTTTGATATTCAGCGCGCTTTGGCCAGCTGCCGTCATGGCCAGGAAATACGGTTTGCGCGCTCCGTCCTCGAGGAAGGGGCGGATGACGCGGATCGGCTCGCCGCCGTGGTAGAACGCGCTCGTTATGCGCGGATAACGCCCCTCGACGGCACTGGCTACTTCTTCCACGCTCGCGCGCGTCGGCAGAAACATCGCGACGCCGCGACGATGCTTGGCGACCTGCTGCAAATAGCGGTCGCTCAAAAATCGCGGCGGGTCTTCGCGGACCACGCGGACCTTGGCGGCCTTGGCCGGATCGAACGCGGAGCTTTCGATCACCGCGGCGGAGCCCAGGTAGCGCGCATAGAACGACGGATCCACGGTGGCCGAGAGCCAGATGAAGCGACAGCCGACACGTTTGCCTAACGCCAGACACAACTCCAGCTCGGCGGAGGTCTGGTGAATTTCGTCGACGATGAGCGTGTCGGCGGGCAGGATGTCGCCGTCCTGGAACCAGCGGCGCGCGATGCCCGTCGTCACGATGATCACGTTCCAGGAGGGCGTTTCGGGCGTCGCTTCGCGCTCGCGGTTGATGACGCCGACGCGCAGATCGGTTTTGAGGATCGACTCGGCGATGGGTCTGATCGCGAGCGTTTTGCCGGTTCCGGTGCCGGCCATGATGCCGAACCCTTTCCCCGAGGCGGCCAGCTCACGGACTTCGCTACCGTGCTCGCGCTCGAGCACGGTGTCGACGTGCAGGCCTAACGCAAGCTCGATCGTCTCGCACGCTGCGCGGGTCGGCGCAATGACGATAATGCGCCCCGTCGGCGGCTCGGCCGCCACGAACGCATCATGATCTGGCGGAAGGCCGCGGTCGCGAACGTCGCGCATGAGGATCCGGTTCTTAGGTACGGCAGTGAAATAGTGCGGGCGCCAGCATAACCACCCGCAGGGGTGAATATGATGACGCCCGCATTATTTGGATGCCGTGTTTAGCGATCCGACCGCGGTTTGCGCGGCTTCTCCTTGTCCTTGCCTTCGCGTGAAGCGCTGGAATCGGAGAAAATGACCCGAGCGTTAGGCGGGAGGTTGCGAATTGCGCTGGGACAATCGGTCGGCGCCGGTTGCCGGTTGGGCGGTACGCTGTCCAGCCAGATGCGGCACATTCCCGGAGGGGGGCGATAGCGCGCCGGGAGCTCGAGCTTCTGCGACGCGTTCTTCGGCGCAAAGCCGCGCGCCTGCGCGCCTGCGACGTCGAAGGCCGCCAGCGCCACGGCTGCTATGGCTGAAAGAAGTATGCGTTTCACGGGAATGAGATCCATGTCTGCTGACGCCTCATATTCGCACATAGAGTGCCTCGCGGCGTCTGTCGCGGCCAAAGCCGCAAGCGTTTGAGCTACATCACTTTGTACACGTCAGCAAGGCCGGGGTTGCGGTTCCGTCTCCCCGTGCGGACGCCTGGACGCGGACACGGGGACAGCCGAAAGCCTAGGCCTCGGTAGTTGCAGGCTCTCAGTCCCCAAACGAGATGCCGACTTCCCTGGCAGTCCGAACGATATCGCCGGATAAGTCTACGCGCTTCGGCTGCCTGAGGGCCTCGAGAATCGGGATCGCCACGATGTGCGGCGTCTGCAACGCCACCATGTGCCCCCACTTCTTGTCCTCGATCGCGCGAATGGCGGCGCCGCCGAATCGCGTCGCGAGAAGGCGGTCGTACCCGGTG
>JBFMFA010000253.1:0-5482 GCA_040753195.1 Gemmatimonadota bacterium
CGATTTCACTCAGCGCGTCAACAGTTGCGCGTTTCCCGTTGCGCAGCACCCACGACGGCGTCGTGTAGTAGTCCAGCATTCCCTCTAACGAATACACGACCTGATAATTGAGCGGCGGACGCGGATCCTGCGGCAAACCGCCGACGTAAATGCGCACCGTGTCGACGCTATCCAGCTGCTCGATGCCATGCTGCGCGAGGATGTTCACCATCCCCGGCGCCAGACCGCAGTCCGGAATCACACTGACGCGTTTGCCTAACGCCGAGTTGTGCAACTTCTTCTGCTTCTGCACGATCTCCGTGTTGCCGCCCAGGTCGGAGAAGTGCACGCCGGCTTCCACAGCGAGCGCGGCGAGTTCGGCGTTGAAGTAGTACGGCGCAGCGCTCATCACGGCCTGAACACCACGCATCGCCACGTTCGTGGCCTCACGATTGCTCACATCCAACTGCAAATACTGGAGCCGCTTGCCAACATGCTCTTTCAAAAACGGAGGCGGCTCACCTATGCGAATGTCGGCGAGTGTGACATGCTCAACGTCGGAGTTTTGTAGGAGGTCGTACGCGCAGGCAGAGCCTTGTAAACCGGAACCGAGGACTAAAAGACGCACTGAAATAGTTGATAGTTGATAGTTGATAGCTGATAGGCGCGGACACAGGCATGTTAGTTACCCTACAGCCGTCGCCCAACCCCATGGCAACCGATCCGTGGCGCTTATAGAAAAATCGAGCGAGATCCGCGCACTTTTGGAGCGCACGCACCGCATCGCCGTGCTCGGCATCAAGACCGAGGACGACTACCCACCGGCGTATTACGTCCCCGAATACGCCCAACGCGCCGGCTACGAGATCGTCCCGGTCCCTGTGTACTATCCTGACGTCACGGAGATACTCGGTGAAAAAGTCTATCGCCGCCTAACGGATATTCCGGGCGACATCGACATGGTCAACGTATTCCGTCGCGCGCACGACATTCCCCCGCATGTCGACGACATCCTCGCCAAGAAACCAAAGTCAGTCTGGTTCCAGTTAGGCATCCGCAACGACGAGGTCGCAGACCGACTCGTCGCTCACGGCATCGACGTCGTGCAGGACCACTGCCTTCTGGTCGAGTTGCGGCGTATCGGCCGTTAGGCAGGCGCCTCGAGGAGGCGAGCGATCGTTAGGAATGTGCTCCAGCTTCGCGTCGTCGCCGCGGCGCCGAAGATCGTCTCGAGTTGGCCAAGGCAGCTGATCGCTTTCATTTCACGCCGATGCAGACCGATAATGAAACGACCGTCCGCTGCCAGCACTTTGACACACCACCTGCCAGCGGCCGGAATACTTAGAGGCAGCGTCGGCCCGCGCTTTCGACGTTTCGCCAGGACGCTGACGAATGGGATGATATCCGGCCGTGAACGCTGACCCGCGAACGGATCGCAGGATGTCAGCCGGAGGATGTCGCGCCCGCTGACAATCATCACATGCGCGTCAAAGGGGAGGCGCTCGCTGATGGATGCGTGCAGCGCCGCGCGGCTGACTGGTTTACGCACGATGAACGTTCCGGCCGCGCCGATGTTGCTGACGTCGAGGCGCTGCAGCTGTTTGGCCAGCACACCGGGCCGAAAGCTCCTGTGACCCCCGACATTTATGCCCTTGAGCAACACCACGAGAGCCATCTGCCGCGCGGTCAGACGGCGTTAGGCGTCGGCACCGGCTCGGCGCACCACGACCGTGCGCCGAATACCTATCACGTATGCGCACATGCTCGGAGGCTGTGGCAACCGATCATGTGCGACAAGATGCATCCAGGTGCGCCTTAGCGCGAGACAACAAAACGCTGTGTGGCCAACACCCTCGTCGGATTTGGCGGTAGACCCAGCGTGAGCACCAGCTCCAGCTCCCCAGGCTGGTCTGGGACAAACTCAAAATCGGCCGTTTCACCACTCGCTAGGCGTGTGAGAGCCGGTCGCGGCGCAACGCGATTGTCTCGTAACGCAAATCCATCCTTGGCGAGCGGCTTCCATGTAGTGGGGCTGCCACTGCGCATCAATCGGAAAACCGCGCCGATGTGCATAACCGCAATGTCGGCGAGCCGGATTCTGTACCTCTCACCAACAGTCAAATTGATCGGAGCAGGATCGAGCGACCCGTTGATGTATGCCCGCTGCGGAACGCCATCGGTAACGAGCAGCAGCAAGTCGCGTGTCGGATCCCAACGCTCACCAGGCTCGAGCACCACGATACCTCCCACCAGGCCGCCGAACTGCTGCCGAATCTCGTCGAAGTGCGTGTGATACATGAACGTCCCCGCGCGCTGCGGCGTTAGGCGCACTTCGAATGACTGTCGCGGACGGATCGCTGGTTGCGTACGGCCATTCACGCCTGGCGTCCCGCTCCATCCAACCGCGCCGTCGAAGTAGCTGTCGATCTCGAGCCCGTGCCAATGCACGGCTGACGCCTCGCGCGTGCGATTCACGACCTCGATCGTCGTCGGTTCGCCGCGTGTGAGCACGAGCACTGGCCCCGGGTACTGAACGGAATCAGGCCGCGGCTCTCGGTCGCCGGCAAGCACATAGCCAAAACGGCGCGACGAATCCGCTGCGCTAGAGTCAGACTGAATGAAGAGTTTGAGGCGCTTGGTCGGTCGCCATGCGTTCTCTTGTGGCGCTGATCCGGTCACCGTAATGGCGGTGAGCAGTCCGTACATCCCGTTCTCAGTGTGCCGGTCGGGATCACCGTGATGGTGCGAGGGGAAGTCGACGCTGTCGCGGTGCTGCACCGGCGGCATCGCGGCCATGTGAATCGTTAGGTGGCAATGAAACAACCAACCACCAGGACGGTCCGGCTTCCACACAATAGCTCGGCTTCCGCCAGGCGGTACGACCTCCGTAACAACCATCGGCCGGTTGTCCGCTGTGAGCATCGTATCGACATCGGTGAGAAATGACGACCCTCGCGCATCGACACGGAAATAGAAGCCATGCAGATGCATCGGATGCGGCATGATGGAGGCGTTGATGATCCGCCAGCGAATGCTGTCGCCTAACGAGTATGTGAGCCGCTCCGAATGCGGCCACGCCTTGCCATTGATGGCGGCGAATTCGCGCTGGGGCACGCCGTGACGATCCCGAGTCGGCGGGCCGGCAGCTGGTGGGTCGACCAACGTCGTCAGGACCATCACGCGATCCGGTGCTATCGGATCCGCCGAGTCGACTATGAAAGCGCCGGCCAATTGAGAGGTGAGACCTGCGGCTTGACGAAAGCGTGGCGGCACCCCGGGGGGCATCTGTTGTGAGGTGTACCCGCGGTAGAGATACGTGCCCGGCTTTCCTGCCTCGAAGCGCACCTCTCCAGATTCGCCCGGCGGGACGCGCAGCGAATCAAGCGTTCCGTCGCCGCGGGGGCCGAGCCCTTGCACGATGAGCGTGTCGCGCAGCGTGTTCCTGACGATCGCGAAAACCGGCGCGCCTGTACGCACACGGATGAGCGGCCCAGGAACACTGGGTGATTTTCCTTCTTCACCGAAGACCAACGTTGAGAAGCCCGGATCGCGGTCGCCGTTGATTCGCCAGGTCGCTCTGGCCGCCACAAGGCGGAGCACGAGTGTATCGCCGGAGCGCACACCAGCCGGCGTTCTGTTGTCGTTGGCCAAGGCGTCTGGATCAACCTGACTCCAATGACCGCCGGACGTTGCAAGACCTGCAGCGAGCACGACACGAATAAGCCTGTACACTTGAACGCTCCTGGACGTGAATGCTGCGCCAGGATGCTCGGCGGACGTTACGCGGGTCTGCTACCGACCGTTACCAGCTGAAATAACGGGAGATTTTGAATGATTACGGCGTCAGCGGACTGGATTGCGCTCGACGCCCGTCCTCGTGATGACGACCGGCTGGATGAACCCGCGCGCATCGAAGCGCAGCTCGTCGATGCTTACCACCCGATGATTTCGATCGGTCTCGCCCAATGGGCGTCGGTGATAGACGATGTACCACCTATCACGCGCCTGCAGCACCGAGTGATGCCCTGCCCCGGTCGCAACCGTTGAGTCCTGCTGCAGAATCTTCCCGACGCGTTCAAATGGACCGAAGGGTGTCGAGCCGATCGCATACGCGACCGCATAGTCAGGCCCGGTCCAACCGCCCTCGGACCACATGAAGTAGTACCTGTTGTCTTTGAGGAGCATGTACGCCCCTTCGACGTACCCGTTAGGCGTGATCTCCTTGAATGTGCTGCCGTCGGGGAACGGGACGAATCCGGTGAAGTCGGCGTTCAACTTGGCGATGTTGCAGTGGCGCCAGCCGCCATAGACGATGTAGTACGAGCCATCGCGATCGCGAAAGACATTCTGATCGATGGGCTGCGCGCCGTTATGAAACGCATCGATGAGCGGCTTCCCGAGATAGTCGACGAATGGACCATCAGGTTTGCGCGAGCGCGCGACGCCGATGCCGCCGCGCTCCTGATTGCTCTGAATGTCGTTCGCGCCGAAGAACAAATAGTACCAGCCGTCCTTGTGCACGATCGACGGCGCCCACAACGCGCGACGCGCCCACCTAACGCCTGACGTATCAATGATGCGTGAGTGCTTCGTCCACGTGATAAGATCGGTCGACGAAAAGGCGTCCATGAAGACTTGCTGATCGTAAGGCGCCGAGTAGGTGGGAAAGATCCAGTAGCGTCCCTCGAACACGTGCGCTTCGGGATCGGCATACCAACCTCGAAGGATTGGGTTGCCGGAGCGTGGCGCCTGGGAATGCCAGTTCGCTGGGATGCTCAACGCTGCGGCGAGAACAAAGCGAGTTGGCAGATGCACGCGTGGCTCGAGGTGCGGTGCGAGGGAGGATCAAGCTTACAGCGTTCATGAGTGGCCGTCATGCCCGGTTGTGTCACACATCTACTCAGGGAATAGCCCTGACACCCGATGGGAGGATCTCTTGACACCGCGCCACGAACGAGGGGCGTAGCCTCGCGCATGGGCGACGTATCCTGTTCGTGCGGGCGCCTCCGGAGGTTTTATGATCCACGTGATGTCGCTTTGTGTAGTACCGGCGCTTTGCGGCGCGGCCGCCTTGTCGGTCGACTCTACTGTGAGGCCGCAGAACCTGCTCACACCGGTTCGATACGAATTGACGCTGCGCCTGGACTTTGCGGCCGAGCGCCTCGACGGGACCGCACGGGTGACGGTGAGCAACGCCGGCGAGCGGGCGGTCGATACAGTCCCGCTTCTCCTGTATCGGTTGATGACTGTGACGAACGTGCGGGCGACCGATGGTGCGCCCGTCTCATTTACGCAGGAGGTCGTCGCCGACAAGGATGTCCCCAGACTGCAGGTCAACCAGATACTCGTGGCTCTCCGGGCGCCGCTTGCGCCGGCAGCGCGCCTGACGATCGAGGTAGCGTACGGCGGGTACCTGCTCGGCTATTCCGAAACCGGCATGCGCTACATCCGCGATCGCATCGATCCCGCTTTCACTTTGATTCGCAATGACGCGTACGCGTTC
>JBFMFA010000254.1:0-5464 GCA_040753195.1 Gemmatimonadota bacterium
TCTTGAAGTCGATAACCCCAACGTGATCGATGCCGGCACGATCGATCCCGTACAGGACGCGACGACGCTAGCCAACTCGGCGCAGCAGAACTTCGCGGCGGCGTATGGCTGGATGATCATGTACAGCTCCTGGTATTCCGGCGAGTCGCTCGTAGCGGAGACTTTCCCCACGCGCAACGAGTTCGGACGGCGCCAGGTGCTGAATACCAACGGGTCGCTCAATGGCGATCTGTGGACGAACATTACGCTGGCGGTTGCCGGAGCCCGCACAGTGCTTCAGCTCGATCTGCCCGACCCGAGCAAGAACATCAACCTCGCGAGGGCAGCCACTTGGGCGGGTTTCTCCGTACTCCATATCGCAACGGACTTTTGTGAAGGCACCATCGCGCAAGGAACGGAGCCGGGCCCACGCCTAACGACCGTCCAGCTGCTCGATTCAGCCGTCGCGTATTTCACGACGGCGATTACGGTTGGCACAGCCAATGGATCTGCTGATGGACTGGCGCTCGCTCGAGCGGCGACAGTAGGTCGCGCGCGTGCGCATCTGCAGGCCGGTCGCAAAGCGCAGGCTGCAACCGATGCGCAAGCCGTCCCGGCGAATTTTGTGTTAAACCTGCCGTACATCGATGACCTTGCGCAGCGCAACCGACTTGGAAACCGCCTCTGGCAGTTCACGCTCGACCGCGGTTCGATTTCGATCGCCCCGGACTACCGGATTACTGATCCGCGCGTGAAGTACAAGGCACCAGGGCAACACTCCCTGACGCCACAGGATCCGGCGAGCGGTGCGTTCTACATTCAGGACAAGTATCCGGCGTTCACCACGCCGATCCGTGTCGCATCCAAACTCGAGGCGGATTACATCCTCGCCGAAACACAAGGCACGACCGAACAACTGGCGCTAATCAACGATCGCCGATCGAAGAACGGTCAGCCGAATTATTCAGGCGCCACGGATGCGAGCAGCGTGCTCACCGAGCTGCTCTACCAGAAGTCGCTCGACTTCTTCCTCGAAGGAAGAAAGCTGGGTGATTTCCGCCGTAATCCGAACAACACGTTGTACATGCCGGTTCCTGGTACGCCGTACTTTAAGGCGGGCTTCCCGCCGGTCAGCAACGGGACGTGTTATCCGGTGCCGGACGACGAAACAGACAACAACCCGAACTTCAGCAGCTAGTGCGCTAGCGAAAGAAAGAGCATTTCCGGGGCGTGGCCGATTGGTCACGCCCCATTCCGTTCGCGTACGATCCTCCTGCGTCGTCGGCCGACCATGAACCATGCGAGGACGTTGATTGCGCTGCTCACGTTAGGCTTGAGCGTAGCGTTGCCGGCGCTGGCGCAGAGCGGCGCCAGAATTGCCGGACGGGTCGTTCAGAAAACGACCAAAGCAGGGATTCTGGGCGCCGAGGTGAAGCTCGCGCCTGACGGACGTGTGCTTGTCAGTGATTCGGCCGGATACTTCACGTTCGACGGGGTTGCGGCTGGCCCTGTTCTTCTGCTCGTTAGGCGTATCGGCTTTGCGGCCGAATCAGCCTCCTTCGCCGTCGCCTCAAACGAAGACCTCGACGTGCTCATCGAAATGCGCGTGGTGCCTCAGCTGCTGGATACCGTCGCCGTGACCGGTCGCGAGACGCCGCTCGTCCGCGCCAAACTAGCGGGTTACTACGACCGCAAGCGCGTGGGTATCGGCAAGTTCATCGATGGCTCGGAGCTGGAGAGTGAAGCAGGTCCCCTGGTCGACGCCATTGTGATTCGCACACCCGGGTCGAAACGCGTTAGGGCCAGGTTCGGCGCAATTGGCTGGATTGCGACGACGCGCGATGCCGGCGCGCGGCCGCAAGGGACTGCCAACATGGATGACGTCGATCGCCGGCTCGGTGCTGATCCCAAGGCGTGCTACCCTGACGTGTGGCTCGACGGCATCAAGCTCTACTCTTCCAATTCCGGGATGCGCCTGTTTGACGTCAACTCCATCCCCGCAAACGCCATCGCTGCCATCGAGTTTTACGTCGGGGCCGCGCGCATACCCGTTCAATACAACTCGAGCAACTCCAACTGCGGTGTACTGCTACTGTGGCTGAAATAAGTCGTTAGGCTACGGTCGGCGCGGTTGTGTTTGAGCGTTCACGCACTAGCCGCACCATAACGCCGGCCTGCAGATCGACCGCCGCGTGCAAGAGCATCGGCCAAATCAGCGAACCTGAGGTCACGTACAGGGCACCTGCCAACGCGCCCACGATGCCGGTCTTGATGATCCCCGACATGCCTTGATAGGCATGCCCTACGCCGAACGCCACGGCTCCTAACCCCACCGCCGGCCAGGTCCCCACATACGCCGCGAGATACCAGAGTAGGAAGCCGCGATAGAGTAGCTCTTCACAGATGCCGGCGGTGACCGACAGCCAGCGAAAGAGCACAAACTCCTGCGGCGTTGCCGGAAGGATAGGCGACACACGCGCCATCTGGGCGCGCAAACCGTCGAGCTGAGCGCCTTGCAGACCCTTTACGGCGCCAATCTGCGCCGCGATCGCGAGGAGCCCGACCACCGTCACGATCGCGCCAATGACGCCAGGGGTTCCCCAGATTATCGTTAGGCCCAGCGCCGTGGCGGCGCGTTGTTGCACGAAGAGCCACGTAAGCACGAACGCGGCGACCAGCGCCCACTCCAATCCGATGATATGCCGGTACTCGCGCGCACGCACGTTCGGCTCACCGCCTGCCAGCTCCTGCACGAACCGCTGATAGTCCAGGGTCGCGTATAGCGGCAGCACAGCCACGAGTACAAACCCCCACACGTGGTCCACCCAATTCGGGATCACTCAGACTCCTGGGTGGAGAGGGTGGCATCACGCACCGGGGTGAGCACGACCGTGAGCGCATACGTCGGATGCTTCTCGAAACGTCGCGCGGTCCGCAGACGGTCGTCGATTTTGCTGATCAGCTTCTGCACTTGCGCCACACCGCGGGAGTCCAAACGGCATCGGGCACGCATGACGACGATCTGAGACGACTCCTGGGGGACGCGCCCTTCGCGGCGCAGGGCGGCTCGCAATTCGCGCTGCGTTAGGCGGAGCAGCGCCGCGGTCGCCGCCTGTGCGGCGTCCAGATCTTTGCGCGAACGGCGTGCCCCCACCGCGATCCGTTGCTGCGGAATGCGAAAGATCCGCTCTTTCGCCGGTCCTATCCCGCGTTCCCCCGCCGCCGCCGCGATCCCCGCCGCCACGAGCCGCGCAACGTGGTAGTGCAGCGCCTGACGTGTGCGCCCCAGCCGCGTCGCGAGTTCCTTGACGGTTGCCGGCCCGTCGCCCAGCGCCGTTACGATCTCCTGCCGAATAGGAGAGGCCAGGGCGCGCAACGGGCGGACGCCCTGCAACACGGGGAGCCTCGGCGTCGCGCGTTTCGACATGGCGACCAAGCTGCCATTCGTTATTCCAATAGTCAATAGTTTTGGAATAAGCGCCGGCGCGTCTGCGGCGCACAGCCGGACCGCCATCTGGCCGCCCCCGCGACGGATCCCTCGGTCGGCACGGCCCGCCGAACGCCAGCCGCGGCCCCCCCACGGTTGGCATACGGCGTGCGCAGATTGCCGGCCACGCTTGCCGGACGTAGCGTCCGGCCCACACCTTTCGACACTCAATCGCGAGCGCGGCCTTGGTTAAACACACCGCCACCTCGGTCGTTACGATCGAGCGCTACATCATCGAGCAGGAACGCCTCTTCCCGGAGGCGACCGGCGAGCTATCGGGCATCCTCTACGACATCGCGCTCGCGGCCAAAATCATTGCGAACAAAGTCAGGATGGCGGGCCTTGTCGACATCCTCGGCCGCACCGGTACAAACAACGTCCAGGGCGAGGCGCAGGAAAAACTCGACGTTTTCGCCAACGAAACCATCATCAAAGCGATGGACCACGGCGGACGTCTCGCGGCGATGGCCTCCGAAGAAGAGCCGGGCATCATTGCGATCCCCGAGCCGTTCAAGTGCGGCAAATACGTGTTGCTCTTCGATCCGCTCGACGGCTCGTCCAACATCGACGTGAACGTGCCGGTGGGCACCATCTTTTCCGTGATGCGCAAAATCACGCGCGGCGTGCGTGGCGAGATGGAAGACATGCTGCAGCCGGGCCGCCGGCAGGTCGCGGCCGGCTACGTGATTTATGGTTCGAGCACGATGCTGGTTTATACCACGGGGCAGGGGGTGCACGGCTTCACGCTCGATCCGCTGTTAGGCGAGTTCCTGCTCTCCCATCCGGATATCAAGATCCCGGCGAAGGGGCGCTACCTCTCCGTCAACGATTCGTACGAAGGACAGTGGGACGAGTCGGTGAAGGCGCTCATGCGGCGCTACCGTGGCCTGGACGGCCAGCAGAAGCCGCTCAATGTGCGCTATGTGGGATCGCTCGTGGCCGATTTCCATCGCAACTTGTTAGGCGGAGGCATCTTCTGCTATCCGGCCAACGCGCAGAGCCCGCGCGGCAAGTTGCGCCTGCTGTACGAGTGCAACCCGCTGGCGTTCATCGCGCAGCAGGCCGGCGGCGCGGCGATCGACGGTCATCGTGATATCATGGAAGTGATGCCCGAGGAACTGCATCAGCGTTCGCCGCTCTACCTCGGCAGCAAGGACGCCGTGGACACAGCGCGCGAAATCTTGGCGCGTCAGCCGGCCGCGGTGGGCACCTAACGAGTCGCGAGTATTCAGTAACTGCTTTTACCGCGGAGAACGCAGGAAACGCGGAGCTTTCGCAGAGAATGAACTGCAGCGTTTCGCTCGCTGGCGGCCGTTCTCCGCGTGCCTCTGCGTTCGCCGCGTTCTCTGCGGTTGAAATGCGTTACTGATAACTGCTGTGGCGGGATGTCGAGTGGCGTGATGACCTCGCTAGTTTTGTTGCATGACTGACCGCGTCTCGCCGTCCGGCATACCCATTCGTCCTGTCTATTCGCCTGACGGCGAATCGCGCGACTACGCCCGCGACCTCGCTGAACCCGGAACGTTTCCATTCACGCGCGGCGTGCAGCCCACGATGTACCGCGGCCGCCTGTGGACCATGCGGCAATACGCCGGCTTCGGAACCGCCGCTGAGACCAACGCGCGCTTCAAGCACCTGCTCGAGGCAGGGCAGACCGGCCTTTCCGTGGCGTTCGACCTCCCGACCCAGATGGGCATCGACTCGGATGACGTTCGCGCGTTAGGCGAGGTTGGCCGCGTCGGCGTTGCGATCGACAGCGTGGACGACATGCACTTCTTGCTGGCCGATCTCCCGCTGGACAAAGTCACCACGTCGATGACGATCAACGCGACGGCGGCCACGCTGCTCGCCATGTACGTCGTTGTCGCCGAGGAGCGGGGCATTCCTGCCGCCAAGCTCGGCGGGACGATTCAGAATGACATCCTCAAGGAATACATCGCGCGCGGTACGTACATCTACCCGCCGGAGCCGAGCCTTGCGCTGATCACGGACGTTTTT
>JBFMFA010000255.1:0-5454 GCA_040753195.1 Gemmatimonadota bacterium
GATGACGGTACTCAGTCGCGGGAAGCGACGTTTGAGTTGGCGCAGCGGCTCGAGGCTCATGCTGCCTGACGAGAACACATCGAGCACGGCGAGGTGCACGGGCTGTTCTTCGCAAATGCGCGTCACGGCCGCCCAGTCGGCGCACGCCTCGACGGCGTGACGTCCGCGGATGGCCGCGCGCAGGCGGAAAAGCCGCGCGGGGTTAGGCAACAGCGCAGCTACGATTCCCACGAGAATGCACCGGTTGTGGTCTCGATCATGCGTTACCTACAGGACGTGCGAGTGACCGTTTCGTCACACTGCAACGCGGGGATCGAACAGAGTGATGGCCCCGGTCTGCCGCGTGACAAACGACTACTCCGCGAGCGGTAACTTGGCTTTCCAGCGTCTCGTCTTACGACGGACGCGGTGTCCGCAGGCGGCAGCGTGTAGGACGCAGGTGCCGCGGCGCCGCAACGTCGCAACGGCACGCGATGGAGGATTTGATGACCGGTACTGCCTTACGAGTGAATGTGGTGAGCACGCGGCAGGCAACGCGTGCACGTCGCGGTTTCACCATCATCGAGCTGGCTGTAGTGCTCATCATGGTGGGCATTATCGCCGGCATGGCGATGCCGCGCCTCAATTACCAGCGCTACCGCGCGGAAGCGGCGGCGCGAGTGACGCGCGCCGTGCTGCAGTCCTCGCAGCGTCAGGCCATCATGCGCCAGACGAACATGCTCATCGTGTTCGATGTGCCAGGTCGGCAGATGCAGATCATCGAAGACGCGAACAACAATTACCAGCTCGACACCGGCGAACGCATCCGCATTCGCCCGCTCGAAGAAGGCGCGCAGTTCGTGCTTCCCACGGTGCAGGTGCCCGGGACGTCTGCTCCATCGACGCCCATTTCCGGTCCCAGTCTGCGGACCGTAGCCGGGAAGCCCGCGCTCGCGTTCCTGCGCGACGGCGCGTCTTCAACTGATGCGAACATCTACATCTGCTCCGCGCGGTGCGCGCCCGAGAATCAACGCGCGTTGATCCTGACGCAGTCTTCGGGTCGCACCGAGTCGTGGCGCTTCAACGGCAGTGCTTGGAAGAGGGCCAGCCTATGATGAACAGACCTAACGCGAAGCGTGAGGGCTTCTCCCTCGTCGAGTTGATGGTCGCGCTGATCATCCTCGGCGGCGTGCTCCTCTCGACGGCGGAGTACTTTCGTCGCTTTTCGCGCACGAACGCCAACACGTCGCTGACAAACACCGCGCTGGACCTTGCGACGCAGCGTCTCGAAGAGATCAAAGTGGATCGCGTCTATGCGGGTCTCGGGTCGTGGAACGCAACGGAAACGAACCTGAGCTGCCTCGCCGCAGTTGGTGCGGGGTGCTACACGCGCGTCACTCAGGGCGTTCGCACCAACAACGCGACGAACGACCATTGGCATTTCACGGTGACCGTCACGCATCCGCGAATGACGAAGCCCGTTGAGAAGACGACAGCAATCGCGCGGTTCTAGGAGACCATCGCATGGCGACTACACATCGAACGCAGCGCCGTAGCCACAGAGCCCGCAAAGGGTTCACGCTATCCGAACTGCTGCTCGGCCTAACGCTCACCGTGCTGGTGTTTGCGTCGGCGGTGCCCTTCTTCAAGGTGCAAACACGCACCGTGACAGCGGACATGGGCCGCGCCGACGCGCTCCTCACGGCGCGCTTTGCGCAGAACACGCTGGACCGCGAGCTGCGAAACATCGGCATCGGCGTGGAGCCGATGAACGCTGCGCTGGGGATTCCGCGCAACCAGCCGAAGATCGTGCAGGCCGCCGATTTCGCGGTCACGTTCAATTCGAACCTGGTGACGACGGACACGGGCGACGTAGCCGCTGTGCACTACGACCCCAACGTGCCGATCGGGTTGACGGACGCGATGGTCGCCGGCGCTGTCACACTCCCGCTGAGCAGCACGAGCTACCCGGACCACACGTACCTCAAATCGAACGGTGCGTTGAGCGGCGCCGAGACCATTTCACTGTGGGCGTCGTTGGATTCGTCAACGACCACGCTTCCGAACGACATGGTGCTGTTCCGTCGTGTCAACGACGGTCCAATCGTCGTGGTGACGCGCGGTATCGAGCTCCCGGCCGGTCAGCCGTTGTTCCGCTACACGCGCGTCGACACGTTAGGCGCGCAGGTCGCCATTCCGTCGAGCTCCTTACCGATGTACTGGACGGATCCGCGCTCGGATTCCATCCGCACGGTGGAAATCACGGTGCGCAGCGTGTACCACGACTGGAACCTGGCCGGCGACACGACGAGTTATCGTCGTCTGGTGCAGTCCAAGACTCGTTTGATGAACATGGGCCTGGTCGCGCGCCGCACCTGCGGTGACGTCCCACTCGACCCGGGGAGCGTGACCGCGGTGTACAGCAACCTCGGCACGCCGATGGTCACGGTAACGTGGACACCGTCGATCGACGAGAACACCGGTGAAAAGGACGTCGAACGCTACGTCATCTATCGCGATACGCTGCTCACTGGCTTCACGGATCCCATGGACCTGGTCGGCAAAGGCGTGGTCCAGTATGAGGATTTTGCTCTGCCGGCACCGGGCACGACGGTCAAGTACGGGGTCGCCGCCCAGGATTGTTCTCCGTCCGAGGGGAGCATCGTTCCGGCCGCCATCATCACCATCCCCTAACGGGAGTTTTGACGCATGATTCGCACGCCTTCGAACAAACGGATGAACCGGCGCGGCTCCGCGCTGATGCTCGTCCTGCTGTTCACGCTCGCGTTAGGTGGCTTGGCGATTTCCGCCATCTACATGAACGGAACGACGACGGTCGTGAGCAAGCTCTACGAGCGCGAGCGCGACTATCGTTATGCGGCCGAATGGGCGCTGGCCATGGGCAAGTCGCAGATCTCCAAGGACACGACCCTGATTCTGCCGGACTCGCTCTACATCCCGCTCATGACCAACGTGAAGCCCACCACCGTGGGCGGCCAGCCAATCCCGCTCGTGCGGGTCGATCTGTACGCGGGCCTTTCGGGTGTTACGAGCGGTCAATATGGACGCGCCGTGAGTCTCGTGGCGGTGGCCTCGGATAGCTCCGGTGCACGCCACGTGCGACGGCTCGAGCTGCTGGCCGAGAACTTTGCCGTCTACGCGGTCTTCGTGGACAACTGGCAGGCGGGCCTCTGCTACACCACGGGTGAAATCATCCGCGGACGCGCCCACAGCAACACGAACTGGGTGTCGTGCAGCAGCTCGCCGGGACCGATTTACACGGACTCGGTTTCCGCTGTCACTACAATCACAGGCACCGCACAGTATCAGAAGGGGAACTTCCCCAACTTCGTGCGCATCAACTATCCGACCAACGCGTGGCTGAACAAGATGATCAACCTCGCGACCGGCGCAGGCTACAACATCACGCCCGTCGCGACCGCGACGCGTGGCGGCTCGCGCATGGAGTTCGTGGCCATCGATCTGAACGGCGACGGCGACGTTACGGACATGACCGAAGGCTTCTTCCGCATCTTCGACGGCAACGTCGGCGCGTTAGGCTTGCCGGCGGGCGCAGATACGTTCATAACCAAGTCGCAGCTGCCGAACACGACGGCGATCACCACGATTCTCGCTTCAGCCGCTGCGTCCGACACAAAGTACAAATACGTCATCAACAATCAGTGTGGCGCGACGTACACGTTCCGCAGCGCGTTAGGCGTGAACCACAACTGGTTCATTCCGATCTCGGCGCACAACACTGCGTCTTTGTGGTTCCGCGATTCGATGGACGTGAGCTTCCAGCGACAGGGGCAACCGGCCGCGACCGCTCTCGCGAACGCGAACGCGATTCGCACGCAGACCCCGACACAGATCCTCACGCGCGCGGGCGCGCGTTGCTACACAGCGGGCGATCCGCATTTGATGGTCACGGAACGTTTCGCCAGCCCCGATCTCGCGCGCTGGGGCGGCGAAGACAGCACGTTCACAGCCAACGGGCGGAGCGGCTCGTGGCGGCCGTACCCCAATGGCGCGATTGGCATTCCAATCGGTCCCACGCGTCAGGCGGGCGAACTGCCGTATCTCTGGCCGTTGCATCGCGCGTTGAATCCGAACTTCCAGGGCGTGATCTACATTGGTGGCGACGTCTTTATGAGTGGCTTGGTGCGTGGCCGTGCCACCGTCTTTGCGCAGGACGAGGTGAAGTTTGTTGACGACGTGACATACACCTCGCCGCCAGGCACGCTCTCGAACATCTGCACAAACCTGTTAGGCATTCTGACGGGCAACCACGCGTCGCTGACGTCCAACGCGATCAACCGGCCCAAGTTCATCAATAGCACGGCTGGCGGCACGGCGCGCTTCCTGGACGACAACCAGGATTTCTTCCTGCACGGCGTGACGATGTCCGGCGTCTATGACGTGAATGGCGGCTTCTACACGGAACTGTACAACCAGGGTGGGCACGCCAACCGCACGTGTACGCCGCAGGTCGGCTTCACAGCGGGCACGTCCGGCGGATGCATCAACCAGGCGGGCGGTGTCATTCAGCGAAAGATTTACGCGACGTTCAGCGGCGGGTACACAGGCTTCGCCGAAAACCGCGTGAAGGATCCGTGTCTCGACTTCGATTCACCGCCGTTCTTCCCGCTGACCGGGCGCTACAAAGACAACGAGTTCTACGAAATCGATCCGCAGCAGTTCTTGCAGTTAGGCGTGCTGAACTTCTACCGCAAGCTGCAGGGTATCTAAACTACGAGCTCGCAGCTGTGAGCTGTGGGTTAGAGGGGCAGCGTTCGCTGCCCCTCGTCTTTTTTCCTAACGACGTGGCACGCGCGACACCGAGCTTCGTAGGCCTCACGGCCACCGATCATAATCGTTGGTGAGTCGTACGGCGCCGGCTCGCCATCGATGAGCCGCTGGTTGCGGCAAGCGGGCGCGCCGCACAACACACAAATCGCGTGCAGCTTGTCGACCAGCTCGGCGATCGCCATGAGTTGCGGCATGCGGCCGAATGGCTCACCGCGGAAGTCCGTGTCCGTACCGGCGATGATCACGCGACGGCCGGTATTCGCAAGCCACGTCGCCACCTCGACAATTCCGTCATCCAGGAACTGCGCTTCGTCGACGGCGATCACATGCGCCGTCGGATCGATGCGCGACGCGATTTGCGCGGACGAATCGACCGGCACGGCATCGACCGAACGACCATCGTGGCTGGAGACGGCGAGGAGGCCGAGGTAACGATCGTCCAGGTGTGACTTGAAGACCTGCACGCGTTTGCGCGCGATGACGGCGCGCCTAACGCGGCGCATCAACTCCTCGGTCTTTCCACTGAACATGACACCTGCTATGACTTCGATCCAGCCACCGTTGAGCGGCGTCGCGCTCACGCCTCGCCTCCACCGCGGGGCCGGCGCGCGTGGCGCAGCCGCTCACCCCGCTCGGACCATTCTTCGTGTTCACGCGCGGCAC
>JBFMFA010000256.1:0-5428 GCA_040753195.1 Gemmatimonadota bacterium
CTGAATCGACCAAACATCCATACGTCGCGCAATTGGCCGAGGCGCGGTCATTGCGGTCGACCAGCGACCTGATTGTCAGTGGCGCGTATTGGGTGTCTTGCGGTGACGTCACACGACTGATCGCCACGTGGTGACGGCCTATTTCGCCAGCTGCTAGGAAATGGAACGCCTGCACGGTAACCGGGCCGACCAGCACGCTGTCGGGTGCGAATGGCGCGTCATCGATATTGGCGCGCTCATCTCCCGAGAAGCTGCCGGCAGGAGGTGCACTCACGCGAACGCTGTCGCCAACTCCAACGTCGGTGGGTTCCAGCGATCCGGCGAACAACGGAGCCGTCATTCCAAAGCGTATAAAGCGGATCTCTCGCGCAACGTCCGCGCGATATGTGTTCACGTGTCCCGGCTCCAGCGCGCGATCCAGCGCTGCGCGCGCGGCGTCGCCGCCGATGGCGCCTAACGCGATCGCGGCGCGTCTATGGTACATCGCGACATAGTTGCTGAGAAGCTCATTGACGTAATCGCCTTGCGAAACGGAGGCTCCGGACCCGAGCGATTGATAGCGTTGCTCGATCTTGCTGCGCATGATGTTGCGACGGTCCGCGGGTGGACCGTTCACCAGTGCGGCCTCCAGCCGCCGGATCGCGGCAGAGCCCAGCGCCTGCACTGCGTTGAGTTCACCGTTTGCACAGTCATCGCAGAGCAGCCAGCTGTCAACGGTCGCGTGCTGCTCTGCACTGAGACCGGACCAGCCGCACGCCGCCGCCGCGACGAGTAGTCCCAGCAACGCCCTCCGCGTCTCCAGCCGACGCCTAACGCGCATCACGGTCGGTGATCTTTGGAGAGCCGCGGACACGGCGTCCCCGATATGAGATCGGTCTTGCAGTCGATCCCGGTCGCCGTGCCATGCACCAAAGCGTCCTTGGCGAGCGCGATGCGATAGAGTTGGCCTAACGTCAACATGCGCCGGTTGACCGAAGAATTATCCACTTCTGCCCCCCACATCAGGTTCCCCCGGTCGAACTCGGCGGCAATCCCCGACAGCTCAGCATGTCCCCAGTTCGGCCACGGGCCCAGCGCGTGCCCCAATTCGTGCGCCAGCGTTGTATCCCAGATCCCGTTCTTGCTGATCAAAATCACCGTGCCATAACTTGGATCGGACGGACACGTGTACCCCGAGTACCACTCACCCACCACATGTAGGTCTTCGACGTAGACAATCAACGCCTGGTTCGGCGCAAACGCGGTGTTGGGTAGACTCGCGTACTTTTGCAGTTGCGTGCGTACGCCATCGATCGGATGATCCATGTCGCATCTGCCGCTGCCATCTACTTGCACCGTAACGGCCGTTTGCCCAGGCGCCTGATTGACCGGCGGATCCAGAATCATTCCCATCGGCGACTGCTCCAGAATTCCGCGCGCGTAGAGCACGGCGTCTTTGGCGCTGGCGAGTGTCATTCCACCCGCCGCTGTCCACACTTGGGCGGGAATACGGCCCACTTTCTGGAACGTCATCGCATGTTTCTGGCACGGGGGCGCCAGTGCACTCGCGTTAGGTCCCAAGTTCAGCACGTCCGGATCTGGAACGGCTTCGGTCACCTCGACGACGTCGCACCCTGTCACCCAGTTGATGTCGGCATGCGCCACACTCCAGTCGCGCGAAAACAGGGTTACGCGCCCGCAGTCCGCTCCGTCCAGTGGATTGCACGGATCAAGGAAGAACGCCAGCGCGCTACTGCCGACGAAGGCGAAGAGCTGATCGTTGCGCCAGTCGGATCCCTGTTGTGCGTCGATCAACGCCAGCATCGGCGTGCCATCCTGGTTATGCGGCGCGACGATCCAATCGATCTCAGGATCAGAGGCGCTCGGTGCGTCAGGCGCCACTATGATAGTGGCGGTCGCGCTGGTGCCATTGGGCAGCGTCGCGGTAAGCTTGATGTAGTCATCTTCGCCCGTCGCGCTAACTCGGATCGACGAGCCGGCCCCGGTGCCGGGAGTCGTTAGGCCCGTGGGATCATTCCAGGCCCACACGACGGGGGCGCCATACGCGTCAGGTAGCAGCATCCCATATTGGTCGCGCACACGCACGCGGAGCACGAACTCCGCGTTAGGCACGACGCTCACCCATTCCGGGACGATCTCGAGCGTCGTCGCTGCTTCCGGCGGGGGGGGCGGAGGAGGGTCAGGACCGGGACAGCCGGTGACCAGAACCATCCACAGCAGCCTGACAGTGCGCAGGCCGCTGTATCGCGAGCGTAACGTGGATGACGCGGTCCGGTGCATTGCCCCGCGAACCCCCCGTGAGAGGAACCGCGACGGCTATAATACCTCGATAAGCCGGGCTCGCCAGTGTGTCCAATCTGGCCTAGGGGAGTTGTGGTCTCTATAGTTGTGCTCCCGGGATCTAACCGTGTGCGGCGGCGTCGCGACAAACTCGGCCGGCGAGCCTGTGTCTTCATCTCCCCCGTCCCCACCCCCATCGCATGGGGCTGCTTCTCGGCCTGACGGACCGTTTTTTCCATACGCCGCGGGTGGACCTGACTCGCTGAGGTTTCAGCGCGTATCGGGGGCGCTCGCCGCACGCTATTCGTTCGAGCGCGAGATCGGGCGCGGCGGCGCGGCGTATGTCTTCCTCGCCGAAGATCGCATAACGCGCGACCACGTGGCGGTGAAGGTTCTGCGCTCGGATATCGCTGCGGCGTTAGGCCAGGCGCGGTTCCAAAGGGAAATCGACATCGCGCGCGGGCTCGAGCATCCCAACATCCTCCCCGTCCTCGATTCGGGAGCTGGCGAGGGGCAGTTCTATTACACGATGCCATTTGTCGTCGGTGAGACATTGCGTGATCGTCTCCGGCGCGAACGGCAACTCGAGCTCCACGATGCCCTCGCGATCACCCGCGCGGTCGCGAGCGCGCTTGATCACGCCCATTCGCGTGGAGTAATTCACCGAGATATTAAGCCGGCGAACATCCTGCTCGATCAGTCACGCGCCGTAATCTCGGATTTCGGCATTGCCCGCGCGATGTCGTTAGGCACACGCAGTGCCGGGCAAATTACCGAATCTGGTGTTACCCTCGGTACGCCCGAATACATGAGTCCTGAACAGGGCACCGCCACGCGGGAGCTCGATGCCCGCAGCGACATCTATGCGCTCGGTTGCGTCGTCTACGAGATGCTGATCGGCGAGCCGCCGTTCACAGGACCAACGGCACAAGCAGTCATCGCCCGACACTGTCATGAGCCGCCGCGTTCGCTACGCGTTGTGCGTCCGGCGATTCCACCAGCGGTCGAAGACGCGGTGATCAAGGCCCTGGCGAAAGTCCCGGCAGACCGCTACAGCACAGCGGGCGAATTCTCGAGCGCGCTGGAGCAGGGCCTCGTGACGCCCCAGCGACACCTAACGTACGCGTCGAAGCTCGCGATGGCGCTGCCGCTGGCTGCGGCGCTCGTGGCGGCCGCCATCTGGATCGTCACGCGACCGGCAGCGCCCGCCTTGGATCCCAATCGAATTGTGGTGTTTCCGTTGCACGACGCGGCTGCGCCTGAGGGAAGCGAATCGGCGGGCGAAGAGGTCGCGACGTTCATCGGATACGCGCTCGACGAAACGCGTCCCCTCAAGTGGCTGGACGGGTGGGAGTTCCTGCGCGGCGCGCAACGCAGCAGCCGCAGCGGCCCCCGACTCGCGCCTAACGACGCCGCGGCTCTGAGCCGGCAAGCCGGCGCCGAGTTTTATATCGATGGGTCTATTATCCGACGCTCCGACAGTGTGATCGTCCTGCTGAGCTTGCACAACGTCGCGGGAGACTCGAATGCCGTTGTGCGACGCGCACAGCGTGCAGGCCCTGCGGCGACAGCCACCATACATCACCTGGGCCTCCGCGCTGTCGGCGAGCTGCTCCCTGCCTTAGTGGCACCGGGCGGCACAATTGATCTCTCGGCACTCAGCCAGCGATCTCCACTCGCTGTCGCGAACTTCCTGCAAGGCGAGCGCGAGTATCGTCGGATGCAGTTCCAGGCGGCGTTGGCGCATTACGAGGCATCGCTGCGCGAGGACTCCGCGTTCGCGCTCGCAGCGCTCCGTGGCGCCCAGGCGGCCAACTGGGAGAGCGAATTCGGGACCGGCGTGAGGCTCGCGCGTGTGGCCGTGGACCGCGTGCAATCGCTGCCGCCAGCACAGGCGGCGCTCGCGCGGGGACTGAACGCCTACCTCTCAGGGTCAGCCGATTCGGCGATTAGCTATCTCCAGAGAAGTCTCGCCATTGACTCCGGTCTGCACGCCGCGTGGGCTCTCCTGGGTGAGGTGGCGTCGCGCATGTTACCAAGTGAGGTCACGAGCGATTCACTCGCGCGGGGCGCGTTGGCTCGAGCCCGCAGCGGCGACGCGGATTTCGCGCCAACGCTCCTGTTGCTCGAGGAGATGGCAATCCGCGACGGCGATATCCCGACCGCTCTCCGCCTGCGCGATGAGCTGCGCCGCGCGGGCGCAGACACAACGCACAGCGTATCGCGGGAGCTAATGCTGCGCTGCGTGCGCGACGGAGTGACGGCCATCGACTGGCGGCGCGAAGTGACGCGCGACGAGCAGTCTGTCGCTACCGCAGCCAAAACCCTGGCCGGGGGTGCGGCGCAACCCGGTTGCGC
This sequence comes from Gemmatimonadota bacterium, assembly GCA_040753195.1. Taxonomy (GTDB): domain Bacteria; phylum Gemmatimonadota; class Gemmatimonadetes; order Gemmatimonadales; family Gemmatimonadaceae; genus DASYRX01. The sequence continues at coordinate 4,639 of JBFMFA010000256.1, forward strand.
AGTTGCCGCATTTCGTGCGCTGCTCGATGCCGGGGCGACGCCTAACGCGCGCTGGGCGGGTCTTCTGGGCAGCCAATCGTTGCTGGTGGCAACAAACAGGCTGCAGGACGCGCGAGATGTTTTTGCATCGAAGAGTGCTGAGGGGTTGCCGGTGCACCACATCTACTTGCTTCTGTCCGCCGCCGGCGCGCCATTCGATTCCCAGGCACGGCTCTTCGCAGACAGTGTCGCGCGACAGTACGCGCAGCCCTCAAGCATGGTGCTGTGGGAACTGGGCCATTTTGAGGCCCGCCAGGGCCACGCATCTCGTGTGCAAGAAATCGCCGCGATTCTGAAGCGCCGGGCGGACTCAACAGCATCTCGCAGAGATTCGCTGCTCGCGCGAGCGATTGCTGCCCGCGCGCATTTGCTCACGGCCGATACAACTGGAACGATCGCGCGTCTGCGCGGCCTCGCGCCGACAGCGCCGCGCGGTGAGATCACGTGGCAACCATGGGAGTCGTTAGGTCCGGAGCGCTTACTGCTGGCGGAGCTGCTGTTCGCACGCAATGAGTGGGACGCTGCGCGCAAAGTTGCGGATTTGCTCGATGCGCCCGAACCCATAACGTATCCGCTGTATTTGCGTCAGAGCCTTGCGTTGCGCGCACGGGCTGCCGAAGCAGCCAGAGACTCTCGCGCGGCCGCGACCTATAGGAAACGACTGCAAGCGCTCGATACGGCGCACGATGAGGGAAGCACTCGTTAGGGCATACACCACAGCACCCACTCCACGGTCAGGGTCGCTGAACCA
>JBFMFA010000257.1:0-5412 GCA_040753195.1 Gemmatimonadota bacterium
GGGCCGCTTCCTGGGGGAGACGATCGTCGCGCGGATCCGCGGCGCGCCGCCCCCGGACACGCCCGGGGTGAGCCGCGACCTCGACTCCTAACGAACGTCTCTGAGTGGTTCGCAGGCGGCCAACGCTGTAATTTGCGGCTCGCTTTGATCGTTGACCTTTCACCTTTGACCTCGTGCCCGCCGACGTCCTCGAAAAGATCGTCTCTCTCTGCAAACGCCGCGGTTACATCTTTCAATCGAGCGAGATCTACGGCGGTGCAGGCTCCGTTTGGGACTACGGCCCGTTAGGTGTCGAGTTCAAAAGGAACGTCAAGGATCGCTGGTGGCACGCGATGGTGCGCGCGCGTGACGACATCGAAGGGCTCGATGCCGCCATCCTCATGCATCCGCGCGTCTGGGAAGCGAGCGGCCACGTCGCCGTCTTCAACGACCCGCTCGTAGACTGCAAGACGTGCAAGGCGCGCTTCCGCGCCGATCAGTTGAACATGGCCGCCTGTCCGCGAAAGCCCAGCAAACACCCGGGCGAGCATAACGAGTGTCAGCTCACGGAGCCGCGCCAGTTCAACCTCATGTTCAAAACGTATATCGGACCGGTCGAGGATTCCGCATCCGTCGCCTATCTCCGGCCCGAAACGGCGCAGGGTATCTACGTCAACTTCCTGAACGTGCAGCAGGCGACGCGCCAGAAGGTGCCCTTCGGCATCGCCCAGATCGGCAAGGCGTTTCGCAATGAGATCACGCCAGGGAACTTCATTTTTCGGACGCGAGAGTTCGAGCAGATGGAGATGCAGTTCTTCGTGGATCCACAGGACGACCACATGCGCTGGTTCGAATACTGGAAGGAGCAGCGCATGCAGTGGCATCTCGCGCTCGGCCTGCAGCGTGAGCGGCTGCAATTCCATCAGCACGAGGCGAACGAGCTGGCGCACTACGCACGAGCGGCGTTCGACATTCACTTCGACTTTGGCGGCACGTTAGGTTTTCAGGAGATCGAAGGCGTACACCATCGCGGCGACTTCGATCTGACGCGCCATCAGGAGTACTCCAGCAAAAAGCTCGAGTATTTCGATCAGCCTAACAATCGGCGTTTCGTCCCGTTTGTCGTCGAAACATCGGCCGGCGCCGATCGCACGGCGCTGGCCGTGCTGGTCAATGCCTATCGCGAAGAAGACGTTCCCGGGGAGCAGGAAGGCCGCGTCGTTCTCGCTCTGCATCCGGCACTCGCGCCGATCAAAGCCGGCGTCTTTCCGCTGGTGAAGAAAGACGGCATGCCCGAAATCGCCGAGAAACTCGCGCACGATCTCCGCGCGCACTTCCCGGTGTTTTACGACGAGTCCGGCGCCATCGGCCGGCGCTATCGCCGCCAGGATGAAGTCGGCACGCCATTCTGCATTACGATCGACGGGGAGACGATCACGGGTGGAACGGCGACGGTGCGCGACCGTGACACGCTGGCGCAGGAGCGCATTGCGCTCACACAACTGCGCGAATACATCGAGCAGCGTTTGCGGTAGCGGCTGGTTCGCTTGCGCCGCCGCGGGTAGATTGCCGCCCCGTGCCGCGAGCGAGAACCCTCCCCCCGCCTGAGCGCCTGGCCGCCGGCGCGAACACGCAAGACCCGGCATTTCGCGAGCTGATGGCCGTGCGCGAAATCGCGCACGCGTTTCTCACCGCTGATCGCCCCGAAGAGGTCTATCAGTTCGCGCTCGAGCGCGTCAGTCCGATCGCGGACGCGACATTCGCGTCGATCTACGTCATCAACGGCGCATCGGAACTGATGCGGCTGGCCGCTGCGTACAATTGGCCGGAGCGTTACCGCACCTGGTTAGGCGAAATGCGCGTGCGTGTCGGTTGGGGGCCCAGCGGTGAGGCGGCGAGTGAACGGCGCGTTATCGAGATCCCCGACGTCTTCGCGGATCAAACGCTGGAAGACTGGCAAGAAATCGCAACCGAACTGGGCTTCCGCTCCATGGTTGCATTGCCGTTGCAGACGGCGACGCGTGTGTTAGGCACTGCCGCGTTCTACTTCTCGACTCCGGGCGCGCGCAGCCGTGAGACGCGCAACCTGCTTCGCATCGTCGCGGATCAACTTGCTGCCGCCGCAGAAAAAGCCGTGCTCATCGACGAGCTGCGCCGCGCAAACGCGGCGTTGGTGGACGCGAATGAAGAGCAGGAACGACAATATTTGGCACTGCTCGAAGCACGACGCCTGAAAGACGAGTTCCTCTCCAACATCTCTCACGAGCTGCGCACACCACTCACCTCCGTGCTGGGCTACATCTCGATCATGCAAGAAGAGATGTCGGGGCCGCTCACCGAACGACAGCGCGGGGAGTTAGCGCAAGCCAAGCGTGCAGGCGAACGTTTGCTGGAACTGATCGAGGATCTGCTCGAACTCACATCGCTGCGGCATGGCGCGGCCGAGATTCTGGTCGAGTCGTTCGATCCGCGCGATGCCTTGCGCGTGGCGCTCGAGACAGTAGGCGCGGCGCCGCCCGGCGTCGAACTGCGCGTCAAAGCGCCGCCCTCACCCGTCGCTAGCATGCGCAGCGATCGCCGCAAGGTGACTAAGATTCTCGTTGCGCTGCTCGGCAACGCCTTCAAGTTCACGCCGACAGGAAGCGTGACGACGAGCGTGCAGCTCAGCGACGGTCACGTGATCTATCGTGTCGCGGACACGGGGATCGGCATCCCGGCGTCAGCGCGCGAAGCGGTCTTCGATGAATTTCGCCAGGTCGACGGTACCGCTACCCGTCGTTATGCGGGCTCGGGCCTCGGCCTCACGCTCGCGCGAAAGCTTGCGCAGGTGCTGGGAGGGGATATCGTGCTGGAGTCACTCGAAGGAGCAGGCTCGACATTCACGGTGGAGCTGCCGCTGGACTATGCGGCGGTGCGCACCGCAGAACCCATGATCAAACCCTAACGAGTATGCCTCAAGCATCACGCACGTTGTTGGAAACGAAAACCTCGGCGACGCCGGCCGATGTGCTGGAGCGCGCCCAACGATTCTTTGGCAGCCGTAACAGCATCTACGCCGCGTACGTGGAGCGCGAAGGACCGCAATACGTCGCGTTACGCGGGCAGGGAGGTGAAGAGGTCATCGTGCATGCGACCGCCAGCAACGGCGGAAGCGCGGTCACCGGATCGAGCTACCTCTTTGACGCGCAGATCGCGCGATTCTTCGCCACGCTCCCGCCAGCGCCTAACGCATGAGCGCAACCCTCGTATCTCGGCTGCGGGCGCGTCCACAGACGCTGCGCCTGGAAGGCGCAGCTGGCGAAGACGCGATCTCCGTTCGTGTGCAGGTACCCGAAGTGTGGGATGCAGTGCGCGTAGAGGCGCCTCCATCGGCACGAGTGATCGAAGTAAAACGCCGTGCCCTCGCCGAACTGCTGCGTGAAGAACACGTGGGCCAGGACTACGTCGTCAAATTTCGAGGACTGGAGATCCTGGACGAGACCGTGACGCTACACGCGGCCGGTCTGCGCGGTGGATCCACGCTCCTTGTGACGAACCGCAAACGACGCCCGGTTCGCTGATTTGAGGTCTGGGTCGCTTTGACCTTAGACCTTAGACCTTAGACCTTAGACCTGCGGTTAATTGCCCGTCGCCTTCATCTCGCACCCGGATTGCGGCCGTCACGATACGGGTTGGGCTCACCCCGAGCATGTTGGTCGCCTGCGCGCGATTCCACGGGCGCTGCGCGGGGACCCCGACCTATTCCATCAGCTGGTGCACCACGAGGCACGGCACGCCCAGCCTAACGAGTTGGAGCAGGTGCACGACGCGGCGTACGTCGAACGCGTGCGCGCCCTGGCGGCGACAGGCGGTGGGGCCTTGGACGCTGACACCGTCGTCAGTGAGGGATCCTGGGACGCAGCGCGCGCCGCCGCCGGAGCGGTGCTCGATGCGGTCGACATGGCGTTCGATGCGCGCGCCGTGCGGAGCTTTTGCGCGGTCCGTCCCCCGGGCCACCATGCGCTGCGGGCGCGTGGCATGGGCTTCTGTCTCTTCGGGTCCGTGGCGATCGCAGCGCATTACGCGCGCAACAAACACGGTGCCGAACGTGTGCTCATCGTCGACTGGGATGTGCATCATGGCAATGGCACGCAGGCACTCGTCGAAGCGGATCCCAACATCCACTTCGTTTCGCTGCACCAGTGGCCGTGGTATCCGGGCACAGGCCCGGCAAGCGATCGCGGAAAGCACGGCAATGTTTGGAATGTCCCGATGCCTGCCGGTCTGCCGGCAGCGCAGTATCGCGAAGCGCTTATGCGCGCGATCGACGCGGCCACGGATAAATGGGCGCCAAATGTGATCTTCGTCTCATCTGGCTTTGACTCACTGGCCGGCGACCCGCTGGGCGGATTCACGCTGGAAATGGAGGATGTGGATCTGCTGACGCGCGATATTGTGTCGCGTGCCAACGCGTGCTGTGACGGTCGAGTCATAAGCTCGCTGGAAGGGGGGTACGCTCCGGAGCGGCTCGGCGCCGGCGTGGTCGCGCACGTGCGGGCGATGCTGTGACAGTCGCTGCGCCACGGGTGACGGCCAAACGCACACTGACAGCGGACTTCCCTTACTGGCGCCGTCGCTAGGTCGTCCTTGAAACGCTGACCGCGGGACGCCGCGGAAGCCGGCCTTGCGTGGGACTCTGATGCGTTGGGTCGCGGAAGACGATATTCACGGACATCGCCCCGCACTGTTGCCCTCGCAGCTCTTCTCTGAACGCCCCGTGTCGAATTCACCCCGCGCGCCCAAACGATCGCGATTGACGTCGGCGAACGATCCGGTCGTGGTCTATGGAGTGGTGGCGGCGGAAGGTGTGGAGACGGGGTCTCACATCGCAGATTGTGAAGTTCTCATCGTGCGCGGATTGGCGGCGGTGCTTGAAGCGTGCTCGTTAGGCAACTCTCATGAGGTGCCGCAGCGCGTCGCGCGTTACCGAGAGGTGGTTGAAAAGGTCTTCAGCGAGCGCACGGTCGTTCCGAATCCTTTCAACACCCTTTTCCGGTCCAGGGCAAGCGTGGCACGTTGGCTCGAGTTGCACGGCTCGCCGCTTCAGGAAGCAATCGATTTCGTGAGCGACCGCGCCACGATGCGCGTGCGGGTGGGTGTGACCGGGTCGCCCGCCACGGAAGTGGCCGCAGCGTCCATTGACGGCCTGTTGTGGACGGCCCTCCGGCGCCTCAAGGGAGACGCCGTCGCCGCGGTTCCTGTAGTCGCGAATGCCGACGGAACGACCGGGGCCGATCGCAGCGCCGCCTGCGCCTATCTCATCGATCAGGAGTCCATCGCCGTTTTTCAGCAACGCGTGGCGAGCCTAACGAGTTCCGAATCGCACCTGCGCTTCGATGTCGTGGGGCCGCTGCCGGCCTACGACTTCGTGAAGATGGACTTCGGGGGTTAGCG
>JBFMFA010000258.1:0-5368 GCA_040753195.1 Gemmatimonadota bacterium
GGCTCCACTAGTGTCCCCCGCTGGCCTGCGGCGATCGCTTCGGCGGACTTCGTTAGGCTTGTCAACGGGCGCGTGAGCTGGCGGCTCAGCCGTTCGGTCAGTACCGTCGCCAAAAGAACGATCGTCACGCCGATCAGCACCAGGCGCGACCCTAACGCGCGCACGGGAGCGAGCACCACATCCTCCGGGAGCTCGGCGCTGAGCAGGTAGGGTCCAGTCGCCGTCGCGGCTACGGCCCCCACCCAGCGGCGACCGTCCCGTTCGTAAACGAGGAGTGAGTCCGGCACGGGTGGCCGCCTAACGACCTTTCGGAAGTCGGTCCACAGAGAACCGTCGCGGTTACCGGCGACCAGCACGGCACTCGGTCCGATCAGCGAGGACAGCGTGCGCAGCGCCGACGACGCCGCGCGGATCCGCCGAACCTGCACCACATGGCCAACGAGCCGTCCATTGTCGTGAATCGGCACGACGCGCTCCGCAAACACGCTGTCAGCGCGCGCAAACAATTCGCTTTGCGTCGCGCTGTCCGCATAGACCCGGGTGAGCCGCGGCGTCGCGCTCCGATCGCTGACTTCCTGTGTGCGTGCAGACGAAACTCGGTCGTCTGGGCCTCGACCGCCCCCGAGCGACTGGCCGATTGAAACCAGTACGACGCCGGTCGCATCGCGCACTTCCGTGGCAACGGTGAACCCGGTATCGGGCGTTAGGCGCTCCAACGCCGCTCGCGCCGAGTCGCTGAAGCGGCTCCCCTGACTGCGCACCAGATCGGCGATATCGCGCCGGCGCGCCACACTCTCCAGGTCACGTCTCCATGCCGCTGTTTGGGCGGTCGGCTGCACCAGCGCGTGAACGGCCAGAGCAAGACGTTCGGATGCGCCCTGCAGCGTCGAGCGCTTGACAGTCTGATAGGCCATCGCGCCAAACAGGGCGACCACCAACGTCAAAACCGCGGCGCTTACAGCCGGAACGAGCCAGCGAAGGGAGAGTGGGCGAAGTGGTTGCAAGACCTTGATCTACGACGAGAGCAACGGCAGATGTAGCCGGATCGTCGGCAGCTAGCAACCGAACGACGGCGGCTCCACTCTGCAAGAACGTGCCCACAACTTCAGGTCGCCACATCGCGGGCGGCGTTTCGTTGGCTCAGTCTTTCCCCTGATCAGGCCAAGCCGCGCCGCAACCCGACTGTTTGAACGTGTCGCTGACGTTAAGGATCTTCCACTTGCCGCCGGTCCGAGCCAGGTGGAATGCATCGTAGCCGCAATGCGTCACCGCGCCGTCACGGCGCACTTGATACTCGGCCCACACCGAGGCCAGGTCTCCGTCGATCTGCACCACGGGATTGCGAATCGGCTCTTCGAAGGCCGGCTGGTTCGGATTGGCAACCGCGCGCATGAAGTCCGTCGCGCGTAGCATCACGACACGTGTCCCGTTAGGCGCCGGGCGCAGTAGTGTCATGCGCGTCAGCGAATCCGTGTACTGCGCCATCGTTACGGTGTCTTTCTTCTTCATTGCGCCGAGGAAGGCGTCGAGCGTCGCGAGAACGGCGTCACGGTCCGATTGACCCTGCAGCGTCGCAGGAGCGCCTAACGCGAGTAGGATGGCGAGCGCGTACATCGGTTTGATCGGCATGTGTCGATGAGCTGAGGGTACGGAATGCAGCGGTTGCTGTGATATACCGGCCCTCGCTGAAAATGCTCGGCGTTTCGTTCGAGTCTTGTCAAAATCATTCTAGACTTGACGAGCCGCATTAAGGTTGTGTTCCCATCTGCGCCGTCTACCGAACCCCACCATGCGTCATCACACCGCTCGTGAGATCCAGGCGCGCCCATCGCTGACAGATGTCGCGCGCGTCGAGATGTCGTGCGGGAGTTTTGACGCCCTGTGCGCCGCTCACTTTACGCAGCGCTTCCCGCCGCATTTTCACGAGACGTTTGCGATCGGCGTGGTCGAGTCCGGGACCGTGCTGCTCAAGACTCAGCGCGGCGAGTGGATCGCGCGCGCCGGCACGACACTGGCTTTTTCACCCGGAGAAATCCACTCCGCAGAACAAGTCGCGACGGATGGATATTCGTATCGCATGTTCTATCCGTCGGTTGAGCTGATGCGCGAGATCGGCGTCGATCAGCGCAGCCTCGAGAGTGGCGCTCCGCTATTTCGTGCTCCGGTCATCGAAGATTCCACATTCGGCCAGCAATTCATCGACGCGCACATACCGATCATGGGGGGCAGCCGGCACGGACGCGACGAGGATCGTCTCATCGCGAGTGTGCGCGGTCTCGTTGCGCGTCACGCGAACACCGCCGTGTCGCGGCGACCGATCCGTCCTGTCGATCTCGAAGTTGTCGAGCGTGCACGCGCGTATCTGCACGAGCGTATCGCGCATAACGTGAGGCTCGCGACACTGGCAGACGTGTGTGGCCTGAGTCCCTTTCACATGCTGCGGGTTTTTCGACGCGTCGTGGGGGTGCCGCCGTATGCGTATCTCGTTCAGCTGCGGGTGAATCGCGCGCAGTTGCTGTTGAGTGAGGGCTTTCCAGTCGCGGACGTCGCGTATACGTGCGGCTTTAGCGATCAAAGTCACCTGACGCGAACATTCCGGCGCGCGGTGGGCGTCCCGCCGGGCCAATACGCGCGGCAGGTGCGGCAGCGCTCCGTCGCTTAGCGCGGTGTACCTAACGACTGTACGACTTCCTCGGCGACCGAGAGCGGGACGGCGTGTGTTCCCGTGAATTCACGGTAGTCAACCTCGTACCCTTGTTGTCGCAACGCGGGGACGATGAGCCGGCTCGTCTGATCGATCGGCAGCACGTTGTCTTCACGGCCATGCGTGATGAGAATCGGCGGCTTGCCGATGGCCGTGATGGGGATCAAAAAGCCCGGCGCGTACGCGACCACCTTCGAGAACACGTCACCGTTGGCCCTGCCTAACGCGAGCGAATAGGTCCCCCCGTCGGAGAAGCCGCATAACGCGAGGCGCGCCGGATCGATCGTCCAGCGGTCGAAGGTCCACTTCAGCGCTTCGTTGATGATCAGGACGTCGTTGGAGAAGCGCCCGTGGATCGCGTCCCACGTCCCGCTCGTCGAATACGGCGCGAGGATAATGACGCCGTTGCGATCAGCCGCGGGTTTGTGACCGTCGACGAAGAACTCCACGGTGCGCAGCGCGCCGTGAAGGAAGATGTACAGCCCCGTTGGCGTGGTGCGATTGACGGTCGACGGGACGTAGATGATGCACTGGGAACCGGAGGCCCCGAATGATGCCGACCCGGTTGACGCGCTGATCGTTGGCGTTCCTGCCCGCGCGCTGAGGCGTGGGTCAACCTCAGGACCCAGATCCCGCACGCCCTGATCGCTGCAGCCTGGGAGCACCAGTCCCGATGCGGCGACGGCCATGGCGCGCAACGCGTCGCGACGCGTCCAATGCAATTGATTGTTCGACCCGTTCACACTACGGACTCTGGGCTGCGGTTCGCGTAGGCGCTAGAAAGATACTGCTCGTGGTTAGGTAAACGTTCCGCGCAGCGGTCCGCGTGTAGCCTTGTGGATTTGTCGAATGGCGCCGAAGTGATACGCGAGATGCGCTACGCTGGCGATGAGCGCGCGCAGTTCGGGCGGGCTGACGTCCCTGGGCTTTTGCAGCGTCTGGTGCCACTGTCGCGCCTCGTGGTCGAGCGACGCTCTGATCCGGGACCATTCCTCGGCGTCGACAACAGACGTCCTCCACGCATCGTCCCAGCTCGGATCGCTGAACGGGTCACTGCCGTCGCGCGCCCAGCGATTCATCAGCGCCAAGCCGATGCTCAGGTGCACGGCATGCGCCGCGATGCTCGCGCCGCCATGGCTGTTTTGCGATGCCTCGTTAGGCGAGAGCATCTCGAGCGACTTCAGCAAACCGCGATCGCCCGAATTGAGGACGGTGGCGTCGCCGGGCGCTTGCGCACCTTCGATCAGCTCGGCAAACAGCGATGCAATAGCTCCCGCAATTTCAGTCGTGTACATCTGTCTGTCGTAAGTGTCAGGTTGCCGACAAGCCACGCACGCGCCGCGGAGTGTTCAGCATGGTCGCACACACCGATCACCTGAATCTCGGCGACAGCCGCCGGCATTTGGAGGTGTTGCAAGGTATCAGACGCGCGAGCCGCTGAGCGTCAATTTCGTTCTATCCTCGCGTCCGCCGAGTAACGTGTGTTGTCATGGTTTCTCAGACACCGTGATGAGGTACGATGCACTTCCTTCTCGTCATTGCCTTGGCTGCGGCCGCTAAAGACACCGCGAACACGCAGCAGCGTGATACCGTGTTCGTCGAGGTCGGATCGCCGCTCATCGACGCCAGTTTCTTCAAGCCGCACGCGGCGCGTGTGCGCATCTACCGCGGTGACACGCTCACGGCGGAGTGGATCAACGAACTCACACTCGGCGATTCCGCTGGGCGCGCCGTGCATCGCTGGGTCACCACGAGCCAGCCGGTCCCCGCCTTTCCCAATCGCGTGCTCACCGTTTTGCGTCAAACCTACGATGCGAAGACGCTTGCACCGTTAGGGTACTGGACAACCGCCGCTACGGGCGCATCCACTCGCCTGGCGATTCATGGCGGGAAGGCGGTCGGCGCGCGCCGCACCGTATCCGACACCACTTGGCAAGCCGTCGAGTTGCAGGTGCCGCGACTCGGCTTCTTCGCCGGCGCATCGGATCTCGTTCCTATCGCCGCGCGGCTGCGCATCGGAACGGTGATGGTCGCGCCGGTGTGGAGTCCCGCTACGGCGGCCACCGTGCAGGAGCGCGTCTTCTCCACGACCAAAGACACGGTTGTAAACGTCGAAGGGACGGATGTTCGTTCCGTGAAGGTGGAAGAGCGGAAGCGCGAAGACCGTTCGCTCGTCGCCAACTGGTATCTCCTGCTCGAGTCGCCGTACATGGTTTACGGCGAGGTGCCGCTGCCTGACGGGAGGATCCAGAGAATGACTGAAGTTGCCGTTCCGCCGACCAATCGCGACTTCCCGTAAGGGCCCAAACGTCAACAGCGGTATCGGTGATGACACTCGGCGAGGTTTTGCGCGACCGCGCGCGGGAAGTGCGCTCACAGATTCTCGTTAGGTAACGCTCCCGACTGAGCACACGAATTTGTACGCTGGAACGGCTGCCAGCTTCATTCGGTCTCCTCTCGCAGGGCTTCGAGCTCCGCAATCGCTTCAAGGTCTCGTGCGCGGCCCGCGGCTCGCTTGATTCGAATGAGCCAGTCGAGATTCAGACAGTGCGTTGTGTGACCAAACAGCGTGACGGTGATCGTGTTGCCGATCAGATCCTCGTAGCGACCGCCGCCGGCAACCTCGCCAAATAGATCGACATCACCGGTCTTTGTTGTCAAGCT
>JBFMFA010000259.1:0-5357 GCA_040753195.1 Gemmatimonadota bacterium
TGACTCGGGAGCGAGGAGGGCCGGGCATCCCCGAAGGCAGCGTCATGAGCGAGCGTCGGCAGGCGCGTCCTAACGCGTAACTCTCACAACAGACGTGCAAGCGCCGCCGTAAGCGGCGACGCCATGATATGCCGCTGGCGCGGCGTTTAAGGTAGCGCACTCGCCTTCAGGGACACCTGCCTTCCCTCGTTCCCGAACAGATCGCACCGTTAGGCGTCGGCAGCCGCGCTTTTTTCGTGTCAGCCCAATTCGCTTTGACTCGGGAGCGAGGAGGGCCGGGCATCCCCGAAGGCAGCGTCATGAGCGAGCGTCGGCAGGCGCGTCCTAACGCGTAACTTTCACAACAGACGTGCAAGCGCCGCCGTAAGCGAGCGAATGCTAGCTGCCGGAGCGGGATGCCCGGCCGACGAGCGACACGGATGCCCGGCCGACGAGCGACTCGGATGCCCGGCCGACGAGCGACTCGCATGCCCGGCCAACGAGCACCGCGCATACACAACGAGCGGCCCCAAAACTCGGAGCCGCTCGTCGCTGAACGCCTAACGCTGACTAATAACCCGGATTCTGCACCAGGCGCGGTGCCACGTCGATCTCGTTCTGCGGAATCGGGAACAGCGTGCGGAAAACCGGAATGTTCAGGATCGTCGTCGCGCGCTGTGTGCGAACGAGATCCGGCCAGCGATCCGCCTCGAACGCCAGCTCCTTGCGTCGCTCCTCCCAAATCGCCGTAAGCACTTCCGTCTGCGTCGTCACGTCCGTGCCTAACACGTGAGGCGACACACCGGCTCGTGTGCGCAACTTGTTGTACTCCGTCACCGCTTCACCCAATCGATTCTGCCGCGCGAGCGCCTCCGCCTTGTTCAGTATCACTTCGCCGAAACGGATGACGTGCAGGTCCTCGTCGCCCACTGACGTCGGATACTTCGCGGCGTAGATGCGCCGGCGGCTGTCGACAAGGATCGACCACGCCAAGCGTTCGTCACCAGGCTCAAAGGCATCACGCAAGTCGGTCGTCGGCGCCAACTCCCAGCGACCGCCGAACGACTTCGAGAGATAGTAGAAGCCAACCAGATTGAACTCGGTCGCGGTGAACGACGTGCGGAAGATGTCCTCCGGCGTGTCATTCCCCGACGCCGTAAACAGATCGTCGAACTCGGCCGCGAGCGTGTAACCGCGCGCGTATACGGCGTTCGCCGCGGCTTCGGCGGCCGCCCAGTTGCCGCGGTACAACTCGACGCGGCTGCGCAACGCATCGACCGCACCGAGCGATGCCTTACGAGTTCGATCGTCATCGCTCATCAGTTGCGCGGCTTGCGAGAGGTCTTGCAAGATCTGCGTGTAGACCTCGGCCACCGTTGAGCGAGCCGTGGTGGCCAGCTCCGCGATGTTCGGAGGCGGCTGCGTGCGGACCGGAACGCCGCCCCAGTACCTAACGAGGTTGTGATAGTGCAGCGCGCGCATGAAGTGCGCCTGCCCAATCATGTCGTCGCGTTCATCCTCATCGAGGGTAGTGACGTTACCGACCTTGGCGATCAACGTGTTGGCGCGACCGATCCCGTCGTAGATCGCATCCCACATCCCCTCGATGTCGCTGTTGTCAGCCGCCGTTACGTGCTGATCGATGTCTGCGTAGTTTGTGAACGTGCCGACATGATCAGAATTGTCGGAAGCCAGCTCGCCGAGGAAGTTGTAGTCCCCGCCGTAGTAGCTCCCGCTCTGTAAGGCGTCATAGAGCCCGGCGAGCGCGGCGCGCGCGCTCCCGACGTCGACGATCGCCTGTCCTTCCTCGACTTCATTCATCGGCTCGACTGTGAGCGTCGAATCGCATGCGACTGCTGCGCCGAGCAGCAGCCCGGCCCCGACGCTCCAAAGCTTCTTCGTGTGCATCTGTCGTGTCCTCATTGGAGTTTGGGGTTACCAGCTGCCCGAGAAACCAAACGTGATCGTGCGCGCCAACGGATAGGCATAGAAATCCGTGCCTAACGAAATGTTGGAGCTGGATCCGTTGCTGTTTACGTCCGGGTTGTATCCGGTGAACTTCGTCCACGTCTTGAGGTTGCGACCGGAGACGAAGAGTCGCGCATCATTCACGCCGAATCGTGAACCCCAGCGGTTAGGCAGGGCGTAGCCGAGCGTGATCTCCTGCAAGCGGATGTAGGAACCGTCTTCCACGAAACGGCTGGAGACGTCGCGCGCGCCGGAGGTACCGTCGTAGCTGAGACGCGGCTGCTTGGCATTGTCACCCGGCTGCTTCCAGCGATCGACGTAGCTGTCCTTCAGCTTGTTGTCGAAGTAGTAACCACCATCGTCCGAGAAGATGCGGATGGCATTGAAGATCTCGTTCCCCTTGTTGAACTGGATGAAGCCGCGCAAGTCGAAGCCTCTCCAGGAGAAGTGATTCGAGAGACCGCCGAAATAGTCGGGATGCGGGCTGCCAACGATCGTCCGGTCATCGGTCGTGATGTCGCCGTCGCCGTTGATGTCGTCGTAGATGGCATCACCCGTCTGCGGATCGACCCCCTTGTAACGCAGCGTGTAGAACGCCCCGATCGGCTGACCGACCTGCACGCGGTTGATGCTGCGGATGCCGCTGGAGAACGGCTCGTTGCGGAACAGGGCGGTGACTTCGTTCTTGTTGTGCGCCACGTTGATGTCCGCCTCCCAGCGCAGCCCGTTAGGCGACGACGGGCGCAGGACTTCGGCCGTCAGTTGCAGCTCGACGCCTTTGTTCTGCACGTTGCCCACGTTGGTGTAGACGCTCGTAAAGCCGCTCGTGGACGTAATGGGCCGGCTGACCAGGAGGTCGTCGGTCTTCTTGTTGTAGTAGTCGGCGACGAGCCCGAGGCGGCCGGACAGCACCGAGATGTCGACGCCGATGTCCAGCTCCCGGGTGGTTTCCCATTTGAGGTCGGGGTTGCCTAACGCGGACGGCGAGAGCCCCGGCTCATCGGAGTAGTTGGCCCGGCCGAAGCGCGCCAGCGGCGCGAAGTCGTCGGGGATCCCCTGGTTCCCGGTCTCACCGTACGACGCACGCAGCTTGACGTCGCCGTACTTGCGCAGCCACCCCATGAACGATTCATCGCTGATCGCCCAGCCGGCGGACCCGGCGAAGAAGACTCCGTACCGGTTATTCTCGCCAAAGCGCGAAGAACCGTCGGTGCGGACGCTGCCGCTAGCGAAGTATTTGTCGTTATAGGACCAATTCGCGCGCGAGAAGAAGGAGACGAGGTTGTTGTCGGTGCGGCCGCCGTCGTAGACGGTGACTTTTCCGGCATTGCCGACGTAGCGGAAGCTTTCGCTGCCGAAGCCTTCGCCCTGAATGAAGTCGCTTTCCGACGTGTTGTACTCGACGCCAGTGCCGCCAGTCAGCGTTAGGCTGCCGAAGCTGCGCGCCGGCAGATCGTACGTCAGGAACGACTCGAGGACATAACGCCCTGCGGTCGTGTTTCCCTGTTGCGCGATGCCGCGCGCGCTCGCCGCGTACGTGCCGATGACTTTCGGCGAGTTCCAGCGCAAGTCCCTGAGATTCAACACGTCGGCACCGAGTCGTCCCGTGAGGCGCAAGGCATCGGAGATGCTGTATTGGACTTCCGTGTTACCTAACGCGCGTAACGTGCGCGACTCGGCGGCGTCCAGAACGCCCAGGGCGATGGGATTCGTATATTCGAGGCCGTCGTCTGTCGACGTGAACGTGCCGTTCGGGTTGCGCACTGACACGTTGGGCTGATTGGCGATCGCGTTCGTCGCCACGCCGTCGATCGTGTTGTCGTTCTCGTTGCGATCGTTGTCCTCACGGTTGAACCCGATCGAGGTGCGCACGCTGAGACGCGAGTTCGGCGAGAAATCGAGATTCGCGCGGATGTTGGCGCGGTTGTACCCCGAACCGACGATGATGCCCTGCTGGTCGAACCACGCGCCGGAGAGGAAATACGTGACGCGATCGCTGCCGCCGCTCATGCCTAACGACATATCCACCACTGGCGCGAACTGCAACATCTCTTTCTGCCAATCGGTGTTCACGGTATCGTCGACGCCCGGGACAAACGGGAGCTCGTCGTCGCCGTAGCCGTCATTCTTGGCCGCTTCATTGAAGTACGCGACGTACTCCTTCGCGTTGAGCATGTTCACTTTCTTGGAGAGGTCCTGCGTCCCGTAATAGCCGCTGAACTGGACGCGTGGACGTCCCGCCTGGCCACGCTTCGTCGTGATCAGCACGACGCCGTTGGACGCGCGGGCGCCGTAAATGGCCGCCGCCGACGCATCCTTGAGCACGTCGATGCTGGCGATTTCGTCAGGGCTCAGCGAACTCACCGCCGTTAGGTCCTGACCACCCATCGACAGCTGCGAGTAGTTGTCGCGCAGCATCGGCACGCCGTCGATCACATACAACGGATCGTTCCCCGCCGAGAGCGATGAGGAACCTCGCACACGCACCGTCATGCCGTTGCCGGGGTTGCCGGCATTCTGAATGACCTGCAGGCCTGGCGCTTTTCCTTGGAGCGCCGCGTCGACGCTCGCGATGGGCACGTTCACCAGCGCTTCACTGCGCACCGTCGTCACCGCGTTGGTGACTTCGCGACGATTGGCCGTGCCGTACCCGACGACGACCACCTGCGACAGATTCAGCGGCGCCGAGCGCATGCTGAAGTCGGCCACCACAGAGTCGTTAGGCGTCACCGTGACTTCGCGCTGGAGCGGCGTGAAGCCGAGGCGCGATGCGCGCACGATGCGGTTCCCCGCCGGTACACCACGCACACTGTATGCACCCGCGGCGTTGCTGACCGCGCCCACGGTCGTTCCCGCCACGGTGATTTGGACACCCTCGATCGGGCGTCGCGTCGCGGAATCTGTAACTGTTCCGCGAATCACACCCGCTTGTGCGTGCGCGATGGTTGGAACTGCGATGGCCATAACGAGCGCCATCAGGCGTGCTGACAAAACTCTTTGCTTCATTCGTCCCTCCGTGAAGGACTCTCGCATAGGCACCAGACAGCCTCCGTGCTGTCGGGTGGTCGTTCGCCGTGACACACGTGGTGCTGTGATTCGCAACCCGGCAACGGTCACGGGCGTGACAATCTTGCGAGGTGCACATGAAATTTCAGCCCGCAGAATGTCCTGAAGTTGTGAACGGCGTTCGAGCGAAATCCGCATCACATGATCGCTCGACAGCATTCTGTTTTTGGAGCACGTTATTGTTGCTGAGAGTCGTACACGTGTAGACGTGAGCGAGCGACGTTCCCCACTGACATCACATCCAACCATGACTCAGTTGGTCCACCGAGCCTTCGTGCGCGCAGCGGCGATGATGCTTGCTGCCATTGCACCGGCCAACGCGCAGACGAACGGACAGCCGTTCG
>JBFMFA010000260.1:0-5354 GCA_040753195.1 Gemmatimonadota bacterium
GCCAGGCAGACCCTGTCGCTGATATTGCTTTTCGACGAGAGCTGACGGCGAGAGTTGAACTCGCAACCTACTGATTACAAATCAGTTGCTCTGCCATTGAGCTACGTCAGCGCTCAAGGATATTTGCGCGAGACACACATTTTACCGGCCCGGAGATGGCAAATCAAGCCGTTGCCGCTACATCACTTGCGACGCACTGCCCGGCGCTTTTCCTCAGTCCTCGCGCAGCACCCGCACCGGATCTAACCGCTGAGCTCGTCTGGCCGGGCCCACGGCCGCAATCATTGCAGCCGCCAGCAGGCTCGCGGCGACACCCCCATACACCAGCGGGTCGCGCGGCGACACATCAAATAGAAGGGATTCGATCCATCGGGTTCCCGCCAGCGCCAACCCGAGACCCAGAATCACACCGGGAACCGCATACCGGATCGCACGTCCGGCCACCAGACGACCCACATCGGCGGCTCCCGCCCCCAGCGCCTGGCGGACCCCGAACTCGTGCGCCCGTTGGGCCATCTCATATGAAATCGTACTGTAGAGCCCGACAGCCGCGATCAGAAGAGCCAGGATCCCGAAAAGCGCGAACATCCGCGCGCCTAATTCCCACGGCCTCTTCTCCAGAGTGACCGCCTCACGCAGCAGTCGAACGTCGGCGAACGGTAGATTCGGCGCCAATCCCTGAAGCACGCGCCGGACATCTGCCGCGGCCTTCGCCGGATCGACTCCCTCCCGCCCGCGCACCATGAGGACCCGCCATTCCAGCAGCCCGGGCGACTGGGCAAGCGGTACGTAATGTTCGCTCGTTCCGCCAGCTTTGAAGTCGTTCGATCGGCCGTTTTCGACGATGCCGACGACTGTGAGGCACGACGAGCGCTCCATCGCGCCGCTCGCACCCTGCGTCACCATGTGGTAGCACTTTCCGAGCGCGTCCTCGTTCGGCCACAAATACTTCGCCATTGCCTCATTGATGACCGCGACCGCCGGCGACGTCGGTCCGTCGGCATCGGTGAACGCGCGGCCGCGCACAAGCCGCGAGCCTAACGTGGCGAAAAACTCCGGCGAAACGGCGTTGAGATAGGGACCGTTCTCGAGCGCTGGCAGCGAATCACGACCAGGAACGGCCACAGTTAGCGACCACGATGACTCCAAAGGCGTCGTCACCGACTGGGCCGCCGTCTCCACCGATGGGAGTTCGGCCACCTGATCCCGCGCGCGGCGCCAGAAGTCGTCGAAGTTCGCACGGCCCGACACAACACCTGCCAGGTCGATCGAGGCCACCATCACGCGGTCGGGATCGAAGCCGAGTTGCAGATGGGATACGTTGCGCAAACTGCGCACGAACAGGCCGGCGCCGACGAGCAGCAGCATCGAGAGGGCACCCTGCATAACGATGAGCCCCACGCGCAGGCGCGACTTGCGCACACCGACTTCGCGCACGCCGGCTTTGAGGGCGTCATTCAGATCCATGCGCCGCGAGAGGGATAGGGGAGCGAGCCCAGCTGCGACCGCTACGGCGACCACGCAGATCGCCGTGAACAGCACCAGCCGCAGATCCACTTGTCCGGCGCCGATCTCCAGGCGTCCGATCAACGTCGCGCGAAAGAGTCCAGTGGCCACAGGCACGATCGCCAGGGCCGCGGCACCCCCCAGCGCCGCCAGAATACCGCTTTCCAGGAACAACTGCGTCGCCAGTCGTGCGCGGCTGATGCCTAACGCGAGACGCACGGCAATTTCGCGTCGGCGGCCGGCGGCGCGCAGCAACAGCAAGTTGGCGACATTCGCGCAGGCGATCAGCAGCACGATCGCCGCGACGATGCCTAACCAGGCAGCGACACGCGCGGAAACATTGCTGCTCCCGGACTCACCGGTGAGCACTCCCGTGAGACCGGCGACGCCGCGCGCCGGGATCATCGACGCCAGAACGATCTGTGCGGTCGAGTCGCTCTTGCGACCCTCGCGCATGATCGTCTGAAACGCCGACGTCGCTTGCGCCGCCGCCGCTTCCACGCTCACGTCATCGCGACGCCGCGCGATGATCTCGAGCCAGCGCACATCGTGAAACGTTTCGAAATCCGGGCGCAGGAACTCGGCGCCCGCAACGTGCAGCGGAATCCACGCATCGACCCGCGATAGCCGCGCGCCGTTGAAGCCCGGCGGCGCTACACCAACGATCGTATAGAAGCCTTGGTTGATCTGGATCTGGCGGCCGACAATCTGCTCGTCAGCGCCGAACTGCCGAATCCAGAGTCCGTGCGAAATGACGACGGCCCCAGTCGCCACATTTCGGCGATCCTCGTCAGGCAGGAAGACCCGACCATGCTCGGCGCGCACGCCCAAGATCGGAAAGAGGTTGGCGGTGGCAAGGGCGACGGTGATTTTGACGGCTTCGAGGCCACGCCCGAGCGACGCGCTCGAATGCCATACCGCCGCCGCGTCACTGAATGCCGCGCGGTGGTCGCGGATCGCGGCATACCCCGGGTAACTGGTGCTCTTGCCATAGAAAACGCCGAAGTCGCGTGACTCCCGCCGGACGTAGAGGCTCGTTAGGTGCTGGTCGTCGCTGATGCGCGGTGGCGGTCGTAGCAACATGCGATCGACGATGCCGAACATCGTGGCGTTGGCGCCCAAGCCAAGCATGAGCGTGATGATCACGAACAGTGCGACGCGGCGATCGTGCACCAAGGAGCGCGCCGCGGCGCGCAGATCGTGCACAAAGGCGGCGGCGCGGTCGTGGCGGCGTTCCTGACGGTCGCCTAACGAGTCAATGGCGTGCAGGTCGCGGCGCACGCCCGAGACGTCGCCGAAGCGGCGCACCGCCTCGCGGCGCGCTTCGTCAGGCGTCAGGCCCGTCGCACGGAGTTCCGCGATCGTCGCATCGAAGTGGAACCTCAGCTCCTCGTCGATCTCGCGGTCGATGGGACGGCGGCCGGCGGGGAGCCGCAGCAATCGGCGGATGCCAGGAGGAAGACGCATCGTCGATCGCTAGGCCGGGGTGAGCACACTGGACACGGCTTTGGCGTAGCGCGTCCACTGCTGTGTGCGTTCTGCCAACGCCGCGCGGCCTTGCTTCGTTAGGCTGTAGAATTTGGCGCGTCGGTTCTGCTCGGTGACGCCCCACTCCGCGGCGACCCATTGGCGCTGCTCCAGGCGATGCAGGGCCGTGTACAGCGCCCCGTCTTCGACGCGTAGCTCGTCGCGGGTTTTCTGCCGGATCCAATGCGCGACGCCGTAGCCGTGCATCGGGCCCCAGGTGAGCGTTTTGAGGATGAGGACGTCGAGCGTCCCCTGCAGGAGTTCGAGCGAATCGTTGGCCATTCGGAGTACCCTCAAGTGTTGAGGGTAGCGCCGTTGACATCGTCGCGCAAGGCAAAAGCGTGAACGCAGATGTCGCGGTAACGGCGCAGATGAACGCAGATTCAACGTTCGTGGAACGCACAATCTGCGTCTATCTGCGTAGTTTCTGCACTATCTGCGTTCGCGCTTTTCTGAGTGGTACTAGAGATATCTCTCGATTACGACACCGTGACCGGTGTCTTTCACGGCGAACCCTTTCCCCTCCACCTCTTTCCGCAGCGCATCCGCGGCCGCGAAATCGCGCGCCGCACGCTTGGCACGCCGTTCAGCCAGGCGCGCCAGCGCCCACTCCACGTCTCGCTGCACTACCCCGGCAAGCTCGTTAGGCATGTCGGCCTTGACGTTGCCTTCGTGGTCCACGGAGATCCGGACAACCTCAGGCACGATATCCAGCAGTCCGTCCGCGAACGCGAAGCTCTCGCGCGCCCGCCGCAGAGCGGTCGCGTCGCTCCCACGGCGATCCAGCTCCGCGTTCCCGCGTTGTACGAATGAGAACAACGCGGCGACTGCTTCTGGCGCATTGAGGTCGTCATTAAGCGCATTCATCACGGCGCTCTGCATCTCGTTCGCCGCCGCGGCGAGCTCCGGCGTACCGCCTAACGCGGTGTCCAGGCGATGCTTGAACTCCCCGATGCGATGCACAGCCTCCAGCGACGCCTCCAGCGCCGGCGCCGAAAGGTTGATCTGTTTGCGATAGTGCGTGCTGAAGACGAAGTGTCGGAGCGCCGCCGCGGAGATCCCTTGATCGCGCAGATCCTGCACGTTGGCCACGTTGCCGACGCGCTTGGCCATCTTCGATCCGTCGATCAGGAGAAACTCGCCATGGCACCAGAAGCGCGCGAACGGCTCGCCCGTCGCCGCTTCGCTTTGCGCGATTTCGTCTTCGTGATGCGGAAAGACGAGATCTACTCCGCCGCAATGAATGTCGAGCGTGTGACCCAGGTACTTCATCGCCATCGCCGAGCATTCGAGGTGCCAGCCGGGGCGTCCCCGACCGAACGGCGCATCCCAGGCAGCTCCCGTCGCTTCATCCTCCGGCTTCGCGGCTTTCCATAACGCGAAGTCCTGCGCGTTCTCTTTGGAATAGTCGTCTTGCGCAACACGCGCCCCCGATTTGATCTCGCGCGTATCGAGGCGCGACAAGCGGCCGTACCCAGGAAACCGTGCAATCGCGAAGTAGACGGATTTATCGTCGGCAACGTACGCGATGCCTTTGTCGAGCAGCGTTTGTACGAGCGCGATCATCTCCGGGATGTGTGTCGTGGCCTTTGGATACACCTCGGCGTCTTCGATGCGCAGATACCGGCGATCGGCGTGGAAGATCTCGGTCACCGGCTCGGTGACCTGTGTGATTGTCTTTTTCTGTTCGGCGGCGCGCTTGATGATTTTGTCATCGACGTCCGTCAGGTTCATGACCTGGTTCACGCGCCAACCGTTCGCGCGCAGCACGCGCCGCAGCAGATCTTCGAACAAGAACGTGCGGAAGTTGCCGATGTGCGCCGGGTTGTACACCGTGGGGCCGCACGTGTACATGCGCACCGTGGTGCCATCGGCCGGTGTGAACGGTTCGATACTTCGCGTTAGGGAATTGTAGAGACGGAGAGCCATGTAGGGGCGTTTTGCGCGGACGAACCCGGAGCGATCGGCTTGACAAAGAATCTATACACGGATGTGGGAGTGCGCCGACCGTCGCGTTTTCACAGCCGGCGGCCGCGGTGGTATGGTTCAGTCCACGCCCTGCGCTCTACGGCTCGAGATACAGTGGAATCGGCACGAGGCGCTCGGACGGTGGATCGCCCAGCGGCTCCTCGGTTGGCCCAGGGGGCTCACCCACCGGAGATGGGAACGTTAGGCGAGGGAGGGGGGCTTCATGACGCTTGCGCGCGAGAACGCGAAGGACTCGGACGACACCCAACACGGCGACCTCTTTGTGACTGCCGCGGAGCAGTCTACAGCGGGTCACGCCACGCGGCGCATCGATTTCACGCCACCCCTGTCAT
>JBFMFA010000261.1:0-5353 GCA_040753195.1 Gemmatimonadota bacterium
AGTAGCATGCTCCATACGGTCGACCGGCGCGATAATAGTAACTGCCGCCGCCGTAATACCCGCCGTAGTAGCCGTCGCTGTACGTGGTGATTGTGCGCTGTCGCGGAGTTCCCATTGTGACGGGAGGTTGCAACGGCTCTCGTCGGATCATGGGCGCACGCATTTCGCTGCTAATGCGCGAGGATGAGCCCGACCCGCGGACTAATTGCCCGTGCGCAGTCGCTGGAAGGGCGAGCGTGAGGGCAATACCTAACGCTTGAACGGTGCGATTGCGGTTCATACGAGCCTCTGGAGCAATTTCGACGCCGACGCCGCCCAAGGAAAAATTTGCCGAGTGCAGATTATGCCCGCACGAGCTTCTTGTACTTGATGCGGTGCGGCTGATCGGCGTCAGGGCCTTTGCGACGCTTGAGATCTTCGATGTACCCTGCGTAGTTCCCCTCATACCAGACCGCTTCGGAGTCGCCCTCAAACGCGAGGATGTGCGTCGCGATGCGATCGAGAAACCAGCGATCGTGCGTGATGATCACGGCGCATCCGGCGAAATCGAGCAGCGCTTCTTCGAGTGCACGCAGCGTATCGACGTCGAGATCGTTCGTCGGCTCGTCGAGCATCAGCAGGTTGCCGCCCGCCATCAGTGTTTTGGCCAGGTGCAAGCGATTGCGTTCGCCCCCTGACAAGTTCGCCACGAGCTTCTGCTGATCGGACCCCTTGAAACCAAAGCTCGATGCATACGCACGCGAGTTTAGTTCGCGCTTTCCCACCGCGATGGTTTCGTTGCCGCCTGATATTTCTTCCCACACGGTGCGTTTGCCGTCGAGCGTGCGCGACTGATCGGCGTACGCGATCTGCACCGTCTCGCCCACCTTGAGCGTGCCTTCGTCAGGCTTCTCACTTCCGGTAATGATGCGGAAGAGGGTGGTCTTCCCTGCACCGTTAGGCCCAATGATGCCGACGATCCCGCCGCGTGGCAGCGAGAACGTCAGATTCTCGAAGAGCAGCTTGTCGCCGTAGGCCTTTTTGAGCTTGGTGGAGATGACGACGTCGTTGCCTAACCGTGGAGCCGGTGGAATGACGATTTCGTTCTGAACGATCTTTTCGACCTGGCCCTCACTCGCCAGCTCCTCGTACTTCTGAATACGCGCTTTGCTCTTGGATTGACGCGCTCGTGGCGACATGCGCACCCAATCCAGCTCGCGTTCGAGCGTGCGCTGCCGCGCTGAGGCCTGCTTTTCCTCCGACTCCAACCGCTTCTTCTTTTGCTCCAGCCAGCTGGAGTAGTTGCCCTCATACGGGAAGCCAGAACCGCGGTCGAGCTCGAGGATCCACTTGGCGACATTATCGAGGAAATAACGATCGTGCGTGATCGCAACCACCGTCCCGGGATACTCGGCGAGGTGATGCTCCAGCCACGCGACGCTTTCGGCGTCGAGGTGGTTGGTCGGTTCGTCGAGCAACAGCAGGTCGGGTTGCTCCAGCAGGATTCGGCATAACGCGACGCGCCGCTTTTCACCACCGGAAAGCCTGGCAACGTCCGCGTCGCCGGGGGGCAGCCGCAGCGCGTCCATGGCAACCTCGATTTTGTTGTCGAGGTTCCAGAGATCGAGGACGTCGATGCGCTCCTGCACGCGCGCCTGCTCGGCGAGCAGTTTGTCCATCGCCGCGTCGTCCATGGGCTCGGCGAAGGCCATGTTGATCTCCTCGAAGCGTTTGAGAAGATCCCGCTGAGGCTTCACCGCGAGTTCGACGTTACCGCGTACGTCGAGCGACGCGTCGAGCTGTGGTTCTTGTGGGAGGAAGCCGATTTTGGTGCCTTCAGCGGCCCAGGCTTCGCCGTTGAAGTCTTTGTCGATGCCGGCCATGATGCGCAGCAGCGACGACTTACCAGCCCCGTTAGGGCCTACGACACCAATCTTGGCGCCGTGGTAGAAGGAGAGCCAAATATCGTTCAAAATGACGCGCGAAGGTGGGACCACCTTCGTGAGCGCCTTCATTACGTATATAAAGGAAGGCAATGTAGGTCTTAGAGTTAGGCGCGAGGCGTAAGGCGTAAGTTACTTAGCGCGACTACCTGCCTCTTCGCGCCTCGCGCCTCGTGCCTCGAGCCTCACCAGATTGGCGTGGTTCGCTTCGATGCGCCGAACGTAATCGAGTGTCTCGCTGTGTCGCCACCGTCTCATGCGCGGCGCGACGGTCTCGATGTTTTTCCAGGCGCGATGATCGAGGGCGTGCGTGCGCGCGGTATCCTGCGCCCGCAGAATCGTCAAGCGACCAGCGTTGTAGCTGGCGAACATGAAGGGTAGTCGATCCAACTCGACGGAATCGGCTTCCCAGAGGCGCCACAACTTGCGGTCATAATAGATGCCGGCTGCGATATTCCACTCGGGGTCGTCTATGTGTGCGATCTCCGAGTTTTTGGTGCGCACTTCGTTGTACGTGGACGGCATGAGCTGCATGATGCCGCGCGCGCCAACCCAGCTCTTCGCCAGCGGGTCGAGGTTGCTCTCGGCGAGGCCTTGCGCCTTGAAGTGGCGCCAGTCGAAGCCAGGGCCGAAGTAACGTTTGCTGTACTTGCGGAAGGTGTCGTCGTACTGGTCGACGGCGCGGGTGCGTGAGCGTTGGGCATGGAGCTCAGGCGTAAGGCGCAGGGCGTAGGGCATCAGGGGCGCAGACATCACCAGCAGTGCGCCGCTTATGCCTAACGATGCGATCCCTTGCGCCTTACGCCTTACGCCTCGCGCCTTCGGCAGGATTTGCATGCTAGTTCAGCGCTCCCCCAATCACGATCGCGATCGCGATGAACAGGGCTGCGATGAAGAGCCCTACCGCGATGTTCCCTTTCCGCAGCTCTTCCGCGAAGTCGATCTTTGGCGATAGGTGATCGATCACTCGGTACGCCACGAACATCAGAATGACGCCGAGGGCGGCGTACAGGAAGTTCATCCCGATGATGGACCATTCCATAGCGATTTAGTTGATGGTTGATAGTTGAAGGGATAGTCCTTACTGCGGTCGCCAGCGCGCTACAAGATTACGCTATGACAAACGACTCTGACTCCCTTTCGCGACGCGAGTTCTCCAAGCTCGTCGCGCTGGCGGCGGCCGGTTCGGCGCTGCCGGAGCACACAATACGCAGCACGGGTTCGGTTGTGCCGCCTTCATGGGCCGGCTACGACGCCGCGATCGTGATCGACATGCTCGCCACGGCCGGGCCGTTCAACGTCCCAGGGATGTTCGACAACCCGCTCACTCCAGAGATGGTAGCGAACGCGGCGCGCTCAGGCATCACGGCGGTGAACTCGACCATCAGCGAGATCACACAAGGTGAGCGGGCGTTCGAGCTGACATTCAAAAATATCGCCGCCTGGAACCTGGAGTTCGAGCGTCACCCTAACGTCTTCATGCAGGTGCGCACGCTGGACGACATCCGCGCGGCCAAACGCGCGCGCAAAGTCGGCGTCATGTTCGGCTTCCAGGATACCGTGCCGTACGCCGACAAGATGGAGCGCGTGGAGATGTTCCGGCGGATGGGCGTGCGGATCGTACAGCTCACGTACAATGGGCCGAATCTGGTCGGAGATGGCTGCCTCGTGCCTAACGACGGCGGCTTGAAGCCGTTCGGCCGTGAGGTGGTGGCCAGGCTGAATGATCTGGGCACGTTGATCGATTTGAGTCACGTCGGTTGGGAGACGACGCGGCAAACGATCGCCGCGTCGCGCAAACCGGTGGCGGCGACGCACAGCGGTGCGGCGGCCGTCAACAACGTGCCGCGGTGCAAACCTGATGACATTCTGCGCGCGTTGGCAAACAAGGGCGGCGTGATTGGCGTCTTTATGATGCCGTTCCTGCGCGCGTCCGGCCAGCCTAACGCCGATGACTTCATGAAGCACGTCACACACTGCGTGAATGTGTGCGGCGAAGATCACGTCGGCGTCGGCAGCGACGTTTCCATCACGCCGCTCGATCTCACGCCGGAGTTCAGGAAGACCCACGCCGATTTTGTGAAGGTGCGACGTGCACGTGGGATCTCGGCGCCGGGCGAAGACGAGAATGTTTTCAACTACGTGCCCGACTTCAACACGCCGCGACGCATGGAGCAGGTAGCGGACCGTCTCGCGGCCGCCGGCCATAGCTCTGCGAGAATTGAAAAGATCATCGGCGGGAATTGGATGCGTCTGTTACAAGACGTGTGGATCTAGTGTGCAGTTGATCAAAACAACCTCTGTGTGCTCTGCTCCGAGGACGCGGAGAACTACGAGTAATGACAGATGATACTTTCATCGATTCTTCTGCTCGCGCAGGCAGTCACCATTGGTTCAGTGACGGCGCAATCGGGCGAAAAGATTTCGGGGTTTCTGGACATCCCCGCAGGCGTCGACTCGGCGACGCGAGTGCCGATTTCAATTCTGCGCGGGCGTCAGCAGGGGCCGACCCTCACACTCGTTGCCGGAACACACGGCTCTGAAGTCGCGCCGATTATCGCGCTGCAGCGCGTCCGCGAAGCCGTCGATCCCGCTGCGCTGCGCGGGACGCTGATCCTCGTGCACATCGCGAATCTGCCTTCATATGTGCATCGCACGATCTATAGAAACCCCTGGGATCAAAAGAACCTCAACCGCGTCTTCCCCGGCAAGCCTAACGGGACAGTCACCGAACGCATTGCGCACGCCATCACCACGCAGATCATCGACAAAACTGACTACCTCGTCGATATGCACGCCGGCGACGGTAACGAATCGCTGCGACCATACACGTATTGGATCGACCACCGCATCAGCGCGCGGGTGGATTCGCTGTCGAAGCTCATGGCGCTCGCCTGGGGGACCGACCACATCATCACCGACACCGGACGGCCGAAAGACCCCGCAGCCTCGCTCTACGTGACGAACACCGCGCTCCTGCGCGGCAAACCGGCGATCACCACGGAAATCGGCTATCTCGGCGCGCCTGACGAGGAAATGATAAGGCAAAATGTGGCGAGCGCGATGCGTCTTCTGCGTCACCTCGACATGCTCCCGGGTCCGAAAGAATACGTCGATGCCCCGCTGTGGATCGATCGCAGTGAGGTCCTAACGAGTCCGGAGAGCGGAACGTGGCACGCACTCGTGCGCCGCGGCGAAACGGTGCAGAAGGGAACCGCGCTCGGTCGCGTCACGGACTACTTCGGCAAGGAGCTGGCGGTTGTCCGTGCTACGATGACCGGTGTCGTGTTGTACATCGTCGGAACGCCCGCCATGACCAAAGGCGAACCCGTCGGAATGGTCGGTCACATCGTGGAGCAGCGTTAGGCTAGTTCCGACACGATCCTCCAGCGCACGTTACCAGATCCTTCAAGCGCTCACTCAGCCGCGTG
>JBFMFA010000262.1:0-5334 GCA_040753195.1 Gemmatimonadota bacterium
GGTCCACCGGCACGTGAGCTGGATCGACGTGTCGGTGCCGTTGTTGGCTCACGCCCCGGCGTGGCCCGGCGACACACCCTTCGAGGTGCGCTGGACGTGGACTCAGGACGTGGGAGCTTCGGTGAACGTGTCGGCGATGACGTTGAGCCCACACGTTGCCACGCACGCCGACGCTCCGTATCACGTGCGCAGCGATTGGGCGATGAGCGACAAGCTGCCGGTCGACGCGTTTATCGGGCCGTGTACGGTGCTGGACGTGAGCGGCGAAGATGGCGCGCTGGCGTTAGGCAGGTTGGGCGCGCTCCCGGCGACCCAACGGATTCTGCTCAAGACGGGGCGTACAGTGGCTGGTGGAGCCTTCCCCGATGCATGGCCCTGGCTGGAGCCCGAGGCCGTCCGGGAGCTCGTGCAGCGCGGCTTGCGGCTTCTGGGCGTCGATGCGCCGTCGGTCGATGCGCGCGAGTCGACAACCTTGGACGTGCACCACGCGCTTTTTTCGGGCGGCGCCTTCAACATCGAGAACCTGGATCTGCGGCATGTTGGGCCCGGCGAGTATGAGCTTTTTGCGTTGCCGCTCGCAGTGGTTGGACTCGATGCCGCGCCAGTGCGCGCGCTGCTGCGGCCGCGCACATGAGCGGCATCGCGATTCGCGCGGCAGGGATCCGCAAGACGTTCGGTAAGGTGACCGCGCTGGATGGTGCGGCGTTCGAAGTCCCACGCGGAGTCATCTTCGGCTTTCTGGGACCTAACGGCGCCGGCAAAACGACGGTCATTCGTGCACTGCTTGGGCTCGTGCGGCTCGACGACGGTGAAGCCTCGGTGCTCGGATTCGACGTGGCGACGCAAGGCGACTCGATTCGCGAGCGGACCGGCGCGCTGCTGGAGCATGATGGTCTGTACAAACGCCTAACGGCCGAGCAGAACCTCGACTTTGCCGGGCGTGTATGGCGGCTGCCCCGGGCGGAGCGACGCAATCGCATCGAAACGCTCCTCACGCGTCTGGGACTGTGGGAGCGGCGCACGGACCCGGTGGCCGAGTGGAGCCGCGGCATGACGCAGAAGCTCGCCGTGGCGCGGGCGCTGTTGCACCGGCCGGAGCTGGTCTTCCTGGATGAGCCGACGGCGGGACTCGACCCCGTGGCCGCGGCCGCGCTGCGCGACGATCTGGAGCGGCTGACAGCAGAAGAAGGCGTCACGGTTTTTTTGACGACACACAATCTGGGCGAAGCCGAGCGTCTCTGCGCGCAGATCGGCATCATCAACAAGGGACGCGTTGTTGCGTTAGGCACTCCCGATCAGTTGCGCGATGCCATGGCCGTCAACAGTGTAGTGATCCGCGGCCCCAACATCGCGCCCTCGCACATCGAGATGCTCAGCCGCCGCACCGGAGTCACCGGCGTCACGATCATCGAAAGCGGCGTGCAGCTGGTGCTCGCGCCGAACGCCGAAATCGCACCGATCGTACGCGCGCTGGTGCAGCACGGGGCCGACATCGACGAAGTGCGGCGCGTGATACCGACGCTCGAGCGCACCTTCCTCGACCTCGTGTCGGACGACGCCGGGGCGCCGGCATGATCGGCGATACGTTCACGATCCTGCGCAAAGAATGGCTGGAGTTTCGCGACCAGCTGCTGCGGCTGCGCCGCGGCGGCCTTTCGGCGCTCGTCATCGTCGTGTTGTTAGGCGTGATCACGCCGCTCCAATTCGGGCCGGAGTGGCTGAGCTCCTGGGTCGTCATGTTCTACTTCCCCACCCTGGCGTCGACGATGGCGTCGGCCCTCATCGTGGATGCGATTGCCGGTGAGCGCGAGCGCCAAACCCTGGAGACGCTTCTGGCGACACGACTCCCGGATGGGGCGATCCTGTTCGGGAAGATGCTCGCCGCGCTGAGCTACGGCTGTGCCTTCGTCGCGGTGAACGCGCTCGTGGCGAGCCTAACGCTGAACATCGCACACTTCGATCGCGCGCCGCTCTTTTTTCAGCCGCGCTTCGGCGGCCTCCTCGCCCTGCTGACAGTGGCCGCGTGCCTCGCCCAGACGGCGATCGGTCTGTTTATCTCGCTGCGGGCCACGACGGTGCGACAGGCGCAGCAGACATTCGGCGTGATCATGCTGGTGCTCTTTCTCGCCCCCGCGATCGGCTTTCAATTCCTCCCCGACTCGTTGCGCGCCGACATCGTGTTCACGGTGCGGGGCTGGGGGATCGAGCGCATCGCGTCCACGGCCGCCCTCGCGCTCGGTGCGACGGGGCTCCTGGCGTCGCTCTTGGCCTGGGGTCGCTTCAGGCGCGGTAAGCTGGCTCTGGATTAGGGTTTAGCGAGCCGGCGCCGTGACGGCAAAAGAGGGCCCTGAGCCGTTATATTCGTCTCGCTATGCCCGCCCCCGTTTATCTCGACCACGCTGCCACGACGCCCGTACGCCCCGAAGTCATGGAGGCGATGGCGCCGTTTTTTGGGCCGCGCTTCGGGAACCCGTCCAGCGTCCATCGCTGGGGGCGCGAGGCACGGACCGCGCTCGATGAAGCCCGCGAGCGCATGGCGCGCACGTTAGGCGCGCGCGCCGACGAGATCATCTTCACGTCCTGTGGCACGGAGGCGGACAACCTCGCGTTGTTAGGCGCGTGGCGTGCCCTGCGCAAGGATCGCCCGGCCATCGTCACCACGCCGATCGAGCACAAGGCCATTCTCGCCGCCGCGCATCGGGTCGCGGCTGAAGGCGGCGAGGAGCGGCTCCTGGCGGTGGACGAGAACGGCATCGTCGATGTAGCGTCCTTCGACGCCAAGGTCGACGAGCGCGCAGCGGTCGTCAGCGTCATGTGGGTCAACAACGAGATTGGCGTCGTTCAGCCGATCGCCGATTTCGGCGCGAGGAGCAAGGCGCGGGGCGCGCTCTTTCATACCGACGCGGTTCAGGCGTTCGGCAAGTTCCCCATCGACATGGCGCAGCTTCCGGTGGACCTGCTGACAATCTCGGGTCACAAGATCGGCGCCCCCAAGGGCATCGCCGCGCTGTTCGTTAGGCGCGGAGTGCGCCTCGACCCGCTCATGCACGGCGGGGATCAGGATCGTGGCCGCCGCCCGGGCACGGAGAACGTCGCGTTTGCGGTCGGCCTGGCGCGCGCCGCCGAGCTGGCCGTCGAGGAGCGCGAGGAGGAGTGTCGCCGTCTCTCGCAGCTGCGCGATCGTTTGGAATCAGCGCTTATGGAGCGCATTCCCGATGCCGTCGTCCACGGACGCGGTGCGCAGCGCGCGCCACACATCCTCAACGTCTCGGTGGCCGGCGTCGACTCGGAATCCATGCTCATGGCGCTGGATCTGCAGGGGGTCGCCTGCTCGGCCGGTTCCGCCTGTCAGAGCGGCAGCGTTTCGCCGTCCCATGTGCTCAGCGCGATGGGCGTGAGCCTGGAATTGGCCACCTCGGCGATTCGGATGAGCCTCGGCGGCCTAACGAGCGATGCCGACATCACGCGCGTGGCGGAGCTCTTCCCCGCCCTGATCCAAAAGGCGCGTCGCCTCGCGGGACAGACATGACACGCGTACTCGTGGCGATGAGCGGCGGCGTCGATTCCTCGGTGGCTGCCGCGCTCCTCGTCGAGCAGGGGTACGACGTCGTCGGCGCGACGATGAAGCTCTTCTGCTACGGCGATGATGTCCCCGATCGGCCGTGCTGCTCACTCGATTCGATCAACGATGCGCGGCGTGTCTGCCAGCAGTTAGGCATCGCGCATTACGTGCTCAACCTGGAGAGCAGCTTCGGGCACGACGTCGTCGATGATTTCGTGAACGAATACTCGCGTGGGCGCACGCCCATCCCGTGCGTGCGCTGCAATACGTTCACGAAGTTTCGCGATCTGGTGCGCAAGGCCGACGCGATCGAGGCCGATTTTGTCGCCACCGGCCACTATGCGCGCGTGGTCGATGGTGCCCTGTTCCGCGGACGCGATCACGACAAGGACCAGTCGTATTTCCTGTGGGGGATCGACGGAAGTGTGTTGCAGCGGATGCTGCTCCCAGTCGGCGATCTCACCAAGGCGGAGACGCGCCGCCGCGCGCACGCGTTAGGCCTGGAGATCATCGCCGAGAAGGTGGAGAGCCAGGATATCTGCTTTGTGCCTGACGGCGATCACACCAAGATCATCGCGAGGCGCCTTGGGGCGGACGCGCCGGCGCTGACGACCGGGCCGATCGTGCTGAGCGACGGTCGCGTGGTGGGTGAGCATCGCGGATACGCGCGCTTCACCATTGGCCAGCGCCGCGGCCTCCCCGGCGGCTTCGCGGAGCCGATGTTCGTCGTGGCGATTCGTCCGACCGATCGTGCGGTTGTGATCGGCCCGCGCCAGGAGCTGCTGGGGCGCGGCGTGGTGGCCCGTGAAGTGAACTGGTTCGGTCGCACTCCCGCGTTAGGCATGCGCCTCGCGGTCCAGGTGCGGCATCGCGCGCCGGCGGTGCCGGCCGAATTAGTGCGCGTCGACGACGGCGAGATCGAGCTGGCGCTGGACGAGCCGGTCGCGGCGATTACCCCCGGACAGTCGCTGGTGCTGTACGAGGGGGACCGCGTGCTGGGCGGCGGCGTAATCGAGCGCTCCGGCGCGCGCACCGAGCTTCCGGTCCTGGCGGCGTAGTCGGGGCCGCTGTTCCGATCCGCCAATCGTTAGGCGCAATCCTCGTGACCGACTCACTCTTGCATCGTGCGTCGCAGCAGCGTGCGTGCTTTCACCCAGTCCCTTTGCACAGTGCGCACCGTTAGGCCGAGGGCGGCCGCTATCTCCTCTTCGGTGAGGCCGCCAAAAAACCGACACTCGACAACGCGCGCGAGGCGCGGCTCGAGCTCCGCCAGCCGATTCAGTGCATCATCCAGCTGCAGCAGTGCCTCCGGCTGATCATCGGTACCGATCTCTTCTTCGTCGAGCGTGATTCGCTTGTTGCCTCCGCCTCGCTTGAGCGCGGCCCGGGCTTTCACACGATCCACGAGGACATGCCCCATGGCCAGCGACGCCAGTGCAAGGAAATGCGCGCGATCCTGCCATCCCGCTCGCGATTGATCGACGAGTTTGAGATACGCCTCGTGCACCAGTGCGGTTGTCTGCAGCGTCCCGCCACGATCACGCAGCATTAGGTGCCGGTGGGCGATCGCGCGCAGCTCCTCGTAGACGAGGGGTACCAGACGGTCCAGCGAAGCTGCCGGGATGCTGCGCAGCTCCGTGAGCAGATCTGACTGCGATTTCTCAGCGCTCATAGCAGTGAGCCGCGTGTGGGGGCACGAAATGTCGCCTCATGTCACAAGGGCGACGGCCATGCCGTCGTGTCCCTTAGTCCCAACCGTCTGAATCGCGGTC
>JBFMFA010000263.1:0-5329 GCA_040753195.1 Gemmatimonadota bacterium
GGCCGCGCTCTCTCGGCGGGAGAGCGCCAGCGCGTGGCCATCGCGCGAGCCCTACTGAGTGATCCGGCTGTGTTGGTCCTCGATGAAGCGACCAGCGCGCTCGATCCCGCGACCGAAGCGCATGTGCTGGCAGGGTACGACGCGGTGATGCGTAACCGGACGACAATCATCATCACGCATCGTCTCGAGTTGGCACGGCGGGCGGACCGCGTCGTGGTACTGCACGGCGGGCGTATCGTCGAAGAAGGCGCACCGAACGAGCTGGCGTATCACGGAACGGCGCTTGCCGACGTATTTGCGGTCGGCGACGGAGCGTCTTGACGGAATTACGCCTAACGCTGGCTCATAGCGTCATCGCGGAGCGCACGGGACGCGGCGTGCGCGTGGCCGTGGTCGACAGCGGCGTAGCCGCCGGGCATCCGCACGTCGGCGATGTAGCGGCCGGCGTGTCGCTCATCACCGGTGCGGACCCGGCCGACTTCAGTGACAGGATCGGACACGGAACGGCGGTCGCCGCAGCGATCCGCGAGAAGGCGCCCGACGTCGAAGTGCTCGCGGTGCGTGTGTTCGATCGCCAGCTGTCGACGAGCGCCAACCTGCTGGCCGAGGCCATTCGTTGGGCCGCCGACCACGGCGCGCGGGTGATCAACTTGAGTTTGGGAACACCTAACGAGAGCCATGCGTCGTTGCTGAGGGCCGCACTGACCTATGCGGCCTATCGCCGCACGATCGTTGTCGCGGCGTACGAAAACGAAGGCACCCCGATGCTTCCCGGTGCCCTGAACGGAGCGATTGGCGTTAAGCTCGACGCCGATTGCCCGCGTGAGGAACTGCGCGTACTCAACGCGGTGCCCGGGGTGGGGCGGCCGCTGCTTGGCGCGTCCGGATTTCCCCGACCGATTCCCGGCGTTCCTCCCGAACGAAACCTCTACGGGATTTCGTTCGCTGTCGCGAGTGCCTCAGCGTTCATCGCACGGGCGATCGAGTGCGAAGCCACCCTCTCAGCCGCGCAGGTTGTCGATCGACTGGTGCTGCTGGCGCGCTGACTATCTGTTGGCGCCGAGCCCGATCGCCAAACCGACGCGCAGAACGAGGTTCTGACCGTTGCCGGACGTCCCCTCGATTGTGATGGTCTGACCGCCCCTGCTCGCTTCGACGTCGCCAAAGTTGATGATGCCCAACGTGGCGCCGAGGTCGAGGTTGATGCGCGGAGAGAGTCTGAACAGCACACCGCCGCCAACGTTGAACTGCGCACCGGTGGCGCTCAGGTCGATGTCGCCGGCCGTCGTTTGGATTGTTGCCGTCTGCGACAACACCGAGAGCCGCCCCGAAATGTACGGCGCCTGATTCTTCCCGATATCGATCACATAACGCGGCTCAAAGAAAATCCCGGCGAGCGTCACATCTTCATCTAGTTCACTGAGGCCGTGCACGGACGCCTGGATGCCGGCGCCAAACGACCACGCACTGGGCGTTAGGCGCACCTGCCCTTCGAAGCCAAGCCCGTTGTCCAGACCTTCATACGCATCGCCGAATGCTGCCACGTAAATCGGCGACAGCTGAAGTGACCAGCGTTGGGCCGACTGCGCGTGAACGGTCGACGTTCCGACGAGGAGAGCCGTTCCAGCAAGAAGCATTCGGGTCCGGCGCGTCATGAGGGTTTCCTCCGAGGGTAGGACGGTCCGCGCGGTCAAAGCGGTGTGAAGTGGGGGTCACCGGGAGACGCGTAGGAACTCCGATGACGGGCTCACGCGTGAATCGACTCGCGCGCCTTCGACGGCAGGCATAGAATGCGGGCGCGCTGCACGCTCATCGCACCCGCCCGCGCCCTGTGACGGACAATCCGCTCGTTTCCGGCCAATCGTCGACATCCAGCAGTGACGTGACTCGCCTGCTCGTTCAGTTGCAGGGGGGGAAGCATGAGGTGTCCGAAAAACTCATTCCGCTGGTCTACGCGGAACTCCACGATTTGGCCGTGAGCTACCTGCGTCGCGAGCGCTCAGATCACACGTTGCAACCGACGGCGCTCGTACATGAGGCGTATTTGCGGTTGGTCGATCAGCGCAACACGACGTGGCAGAATCGCGCACATTTTTTTGGGATTGCCGCGCAAGCGATGCGTCGTATCCTGCTCGATCATGCGCGGCGAAAGCGCGCTGGGAAACGCGAGGGTGCGGCTCAGCGGGTGACGCTGGATGAAGGAATCGCCGAGACGCCGCAGCGTTCTATCGATCTCATCGCGCTCGACGTTGCACTGGAGCGGTTGAAGGCTCTGGATGAACGTCAATACAAGGTTGTGGAGCTGCGATTTTTCGGTGGGCTCGACGTCGAGCAAACGGCTGAGGTCCTCGGCATTTCGCCAGCGACCGTCAAGCGCGACTGGGTTTTTGCCAAAGCCTGGCTGCACCGCGAATTGAGCGAGACGGGAGAGTCGGGCTGAGGGCACGCTGAGCTAGACGCAGTCCTCCCTGCGCGTGTCCTGGTGAGCCTCGCATAGCCACGTCACTCACCAAGCCCGCGCCGCCGCGGGCATTCCGGCACCGGGGAGGGCCACCATGGAAAAGGTCATTCTTCGCCACCTTAAGGGGTCGAAGGCCACGCAGGTCGAGGAGTTCGCGCTGGACCAATTCTCCGAGCTGATCATCGGGCGCGACCCGTCGGCCGGCGTACGCTTCGACCCGGAAAAGGACGACCTGGTGGGGCGCCAGCACGCTCGCATCGCGCGCGACCCTAACGACAAATACAAGTTCTCGGTTACGGACCTGAACAGCCGCAACGGCACGTACGTCAACAAGAAGCGCGTGACCGGTCAGATGTGGTTGTCGCCGGGCGACGTGGTGCAGCTAGGTGCCGGTGGTCCGGAGATTCAGTTCGACATCGATCCTTTACCCGGCCATCTCGTGAAGGCGACGAGACTGTCCATGGGTGTACCTGGTCAGACCACGGGAGGAATGGCGGAAACGCGCGTGGGCGGTGGTGAGCCAGCGGTTGCCGGAGTTGGCGCGCCTAACGTTGTGGGGAAGGCGACTGTGGAGCGGCTCATCGGTCAGACCAAGAAGGAGAGTCGCCGCAACCTTTGGGTCGGTGCGGCTGCCGGCATCATGGTGATTGCGGCGCTGACCGCGTGGCAGGTGCGCCAGAACCGGCAGGACGACGAGAATCTGCGCACGGGGCTCGCCACCGCCGGCCAGGAAGCGAAAGATGCCGCGGCGACGGCGAAAAACGCGGCCGATTCCGCGTTAGGCAGAGCCGGTCTCTGGCGCGCGGACGAGGTGCACGCCAAATACAGCGGTGCGATCGTGCAGATCGACTTCAGCTGGAAGTTCGTGTACACGCCGACCGGCGGTCAGGTCTATCACTATCACGTCACAAACCAGTACAAGGACGCGCAGGGGAATACACGCGCCTTTATCGATGACGGTCGGCGCGCCGTTCCGGCGTACATCCAGGTCGAAGGTGGCCAACTGGAGCCGTTCCTCACGCTCAACTCGAATGAAGGGACGGCAATCGGCGTGTCGAGCGCAGGCTCCGGTTTCGTCGTGACACCCGACGGGTACATCATCACGAATCGCCACATCGCGGCGAATTTCCGCGCGCCGTACATGTTCCGGCAGTCGCAAACCGGTGTCGTGGTGAACAACCGCGGACAGGTCGTTCTGCAGGATGGCTCCCCGATTCTCGTGGAAGCGCCTAACAACTGGATTCCTT
The DNA here is from genome assembly GCA_040753195.1 of Gemmatimonadota bacterium. Lineage (GTDB taxonomy): Bacteria > Gemmatimonadota > Gemmatimonadetes > Gemmatimonadales > Gemmatimonadaceae > DASYRX01. The sequence goes on from JBFMFA010000263.1 coordinate 3,709, forward strand.
CGGAGACGAAGCAGACGGGTCCCAAGGGCACGATGGGCGTCTTCCAGCAGGAGCTTGTGTATCTGTACGTGAGCTTCCCGCGCAATCCACGGCGCATCGAGGCGCAGATCTCGAACGTTTCCGATCGGCATGACGCGGCGCTGATCAAGGTGAACATTCCGCAGTCACTGCCGACGGTCACGCTGCATAACAACTACGACTCGGTGAAGACCGGGAGCAACGTGTTCGTGATGGGATATCCGGCCGTCTCTTCGGGGGCACTCTCGGTGATCTGGACGAAGGACATGTTCAACCGGGATGCGCAGACGCGTGAAGTGCCTGATCCGACGATCACGAACGGCATCATCTCCAAAATCGTGCGCGGCTCCGAAGCGCCGACGCCGGGACGGGATTGGGTCTTCTCCCCGCTAGGCGACCACTATCAATTGAGCATCAACGCCACGGGTGGCGGCAACAGCGGGGGGCCCATGTTCGACGAATACGGGCGCGTGATCGGCATCTTCTTCGCCATGCGCAGACTTGATGCAACCGTCACGTTCGCCTTGCCGATCAAGTATGGACTCGAACTGATGTCGGTGTCGCCGACGAGCGCACGGTAAAGGCGCGAGGCGTAAGGCGTGAGGCGTAAGGCGCAAGGCGTAAGGGACTTGAGTCATCAGCCCTTACGCCCTACGCCTTAACCCTTACGCCTTACCCACGCCTTCGCTCGTATGAGCTCCGGCTCCCTCGTCAACGCCACGGTCGGTTCCTACCGCCTGGTCGACTTCATCGGGGCCGGGGGAATGGGCGAGGTGTATCGCGCGATCGACCAGCGAAACCGTGTTGTCGCGGTCAAGGTCCTCCACACCGGCAAAGCAGCGCCTAACGCGCACCAGCGCTTTCGCAACGAGGCGCGCATTCATGCGGCCGTGCGGCACCCGAACATCGCCACCATGCACGAGTTCCTCGAGCTCAATGGGGCGCCGTGCATCGTCATGGAGTACGTCGATGGTGAGACCATCGATCACCGCATTCAGTCTCGTGGCGCGCTCCCGTTGTCGCTGGCGCTCGAGATCTTCGAACGCATCGTGGACGCCGTGGGGTATCTCCATAGCCGCGGTATCATCCACCGCGATCTGAAGGCGAACAACGTCAAAGTTGCCGAAAGCGGCATCGTGAAAGTGCTGGACTTCGGAATCGCGCGCGCGCACGATAGCCCGAAGTTGACAGTGTCTGGTGTAATGATTGGAACGCCGCAATACGTCGCCCCCGAGCAGCTGCACGGCGAGCGCGGCGACGAGCGCACCGACCTGTGGGCGTTAGGTGTGCTGTTTTACGAGATGGTGACGGGGCGCATGCCGTTCGAGGCAGGCAATGTGGCTGCGCTCATGGACCGCGTGGCAAAAGCGACGTATCCGGTGCCGAGTCGTGTCAACGGCAAACTGCCGCGCGAGGTCGATCGCGTCATCGGGATGTGCCTCAAAGCGCGACCCGATCAGCGCTATGAATCCGCGGAAGCACTCTTGGCCGACGTGCGCGCCTTGTCGGAGCCGGCTTCAGCCACGTCGGCGTCGAGCGAACTGACGGCCGCCGAGGCACCTCGTGAAAGGCAGTCCGCGTTACGACAGCGGTTGCCAGCGAT